>JBKJMK010000214.1:0-17155 GCA_046596005.1 Usitatibacteraceae bacterium
CAAGGCGACGCAAACACGCCATATTTGCCGACAGCGAACCGTGAATAGATACAGTGAAAAGCCGCGACAAAACAGAAAAGGAGCCGAAGCCCCTTTTTCTGTTTTGTCGAGCCAGGCAAGCGAATTACTTGAAGTTGTACGACGCCCCAACGGAGATATAACGTCCCTTCAAATCGTATAGCCCTGTTGGATAACGCAGGCCAAAGGCACCGTCATAAGGCGGAATGGCGTCCCGCAAATTAATGATTGATGCGGTCAGGTTCAGATTCTTGAATCCGCCATAACGCACAAACAGATCCTGGAAGTCGCTGGAGCCAATGTGTGTTTGCTGCGGAAGTGCGGTAGTGAATGCTTGGTCATAGCCCTCGATATGCCGGTTGGTAAGACGAACGCTCCAGTCGCCACGTTCCCAATTGGCAGAAACACTTCCGCGGAAGCGTGGCAATGAGAAGCCCGAAGAATTGCTGTCCACGCGTTCCGAGATAACACCCCCAGCAATCGTTTGCTGTTTAAAGCTTTCGACGTAAGTGTAGTTGCCCGAAAGCGTGATCCTGCCGGCCTCTCCCAAACTGAAACGATGCCGCGCCTCAACATCGAATCCTTTGGTTTCGCTCAGCGACTGGTTGATATATTTTGCTGAAATCAAGGTAACCCGATTATTGAGTGGATCGCGGGTAATCTGGCCAGGAAACTGGGTCGGATTGGCCAGAATGGTGTTCAGGTTCTCGACAGCAACGATTTCTTTCTGCTTAATGCGATAAAAATCAATGCCGATGCTGCTGTCCTTGGTTGGCTCCCAGATCGCACCCCAATTATAGTTGTCCGACGTCTCCGGTTTGAGGTTACCCGAACCTGTTTGCGAGGTGCTGGTTTGATAGCTCTCATTCAGAACCGGATCGGTAATAGTATTGAAGGCAAAGGCATTCGATTTTGCGTTTTCAGGTAACGTCGGGGCCCGGAACCCTTTCGAATAAGTTGCACGCATCAGGAATTCCTGAGAGACGATCCATTTCGCGCCAATGCCTGGTACGGTCGTATTGCCGAAATCGCTATATTTTTCGTGCCGCGCGGCGACTTGAAGTTCCAAATTCTTCAGGACCTTGCCGTTCAACTCAACAAAAACCGCCGAATTGCGTCGCTCACCATCGACCGCTACCGAGCCCGCGCCGAAAACTGAACCATTACGCGACTGCGCATCGGGACGGTCGACCATAGATTCCTTGCGCGTTTCCGCGCCGATAGCGAATCCAATCGGGCCGTTCGCGGTTTGCATGATTTCCGTCGACGCTTTGAAGTCGAGCGCCTGTAATTTTGACGTCGCAGTGCGAGTAATCGTGGTGAATAATCCTCTGAGCACGGCGGCGTTGGCCGGGTCGTTGCGGTTGAAGTAATTGTAGGTATTGTTATTCAGCACCGCAATTGTTGGTGCAGACAAGAGGGTGTTATAGCCACTCGAGGTAATTTTGTTCTTGGCCGCCGTCGCGCCAACTTCCCAATCCCAATTTCCGACCGACCCTTTCAAGCCTGCGAGGAAACGTGCGGTATCGTTCTTAAGATCGGAATTGCGCCCACCCACCTCGGTAAATACATATTGGAATTGTGACGCGGTGGCAACCCCATTGAGTCGATAGGCATATGGGCTGTTAGCGGGAATCAGGCCGGGAATAGATTGCGGTAACCCGGTCGCCGGATTAAAAAACGTATTTCCAGTCCCGATAAAGGGCAGCTGGAATTTCTGGAACGATTTACTTGTGCTGTATCCTGCCTCGGCAAATCCCTGCAACGTTGGCGAGATATCAAGCGTGCCGCGCACCAGCATGCCAGCGCGTTCGGTACGGGGATTAAGCGTGTTCCATTCAGCAAAATTTTGCACGCAGTTGTTGCCGCGCAAGGTTGTGAACGGGTTGATCTGTTGGACAGTCAGGACTTCACCAGTGCAACCAGGCATGGCAATACGGTTAGGATTCGGTGTCGCTGCCGCTGCGCCAAATGGAATGTACACCGCAATGCCAGGGCGGGAAAAGTCACCCTGGACTTCACTGCGCCAGTCGTTGTTTTTCGAGTATTTGCGTTCAGTCTGCATGAGCAGGTCACGCTTGAAATAATCGGCTGACACCAGAACGTTATATTTATTTCTTCCAAGATCACCGATACCCGCCGCCAAACTGGCCCGATACTCGTTCGCACCACCTTCGGTTGACGTGCCGCCACCGACACTGACTTCAAGGCCCTGGAAATCTTTGCGCAAAATAACATTGATCACACCTGCGATTGCGTCCGAGCCGTAAATATGCGAGGCGCCAGCTTTTAATATCTCAACGCGATCAACGGCGGACGCCGGAATCGCATTCACATCGACAAAGGTATCCCGGATGTTTTGGGCGAAGCCATATGCCGCCATTCTTCGACCGTTTATCAGCACCAACGTATTTTTGGCGCCAAGTCCGCGCAATGAAATGCCGCTTGCGCCTGGCGCAAAGCTGTTCACGCCACCTGCTTCATTGAAGGTATTGCCTTGGCTGATCGACAAGCCGCTGAGCACCTCGGCAATGGTGTTTCGCCCTGAGGCCTGAATCTCTTCACGCGTGATGATTAGCACAGGCGCGACTGTCTCTGTATCGACGCGTTTGATGTTGGAGCCAGTTACTTCAATCTTTTCGACTTTTTGTGTCGCCGGGGTTTGTGCTTGTGCAAACGCCAGTGGCGTCACAATGAACGCAGCAAGCAGCGCCTGTGGCAATAGTTTCATCTTTGGAGAAATCATTTAGGCCTCGTTATTGGTTACAAAACAAAAACTATGCGTGCGCCAGCCACCGATTGTGTCAGCGAGTCGCTGTCGAACGATGAAAAGCTGGTGAATTTTAGCGTTTGGTGGTGGTATTGGTCATTAATTTTGCGCAATGTCGCATTTTTGCAACATAGGCGTGCATTCGCCATCACGCTGCAACTAACTTGCCGGGCGCGAATCGCCTTCTGACAGATTTTGGATCGCCGATACGCCACAGCGAACTTTGCGTAGCCTATCTCGGCTTGCTGTCTCCGTACTCTAAAGGGCTCCTTGCGCGACGCAACGAAAAACGCGTAATGGGGTTTAACATCGTCGCTGCGCGTGCTATCATGTGAGACTAAGTTTTTTGTTGTGGGCCTCGTGCCCATTTTTTATTTGTAATTAAGGAATTAGGGCCGATGACGGCTAAATTGCCAGTACACGAAATTGTCGCGGCGAGCGTAACGGGGTTAGGTTACGAGTTGGTTGATTTCGATCTATCCGCACGAGGATTGATGCGGGTGTTTATCGACAAGCTGGGCGGCATTGGAGTCGAAGATTGTGCGAGTGTAAGCAATCACTTGACCCGCGTTTTTCTGGTCGAAAATATTGAATTTGAACGGCTTGAGGTTTCTTCGCCAGGGTTAGACCGGCCTTTGAAAACCTTGGCGCACTTCAAGCAATACCTCGGCCTGGCAGTAAAGGTTCGGTTGAATACGCTGGTCGAGGGGCGGAAACGCTTTGATGGCGTGGTCGAGGCGGTGGAAGGTGACACGATAATTTTTGGCGTGATCGAGGACGAGGGTGCTTTGAAGCCAACAAAATTGCTTCACAAATCGCCTAAGCCAAAGCGCGCAGGGGCGCCGCCGGAGAGCGTCAAACTTATTCGCATTCCGTTCGAAAATATTGATAAAGCGCGGCTGATCCCGGATGTCTGATCGACGCTAAAACGAAACACAGAACAACACTGAAATCAAGCAGGAGCATTGGAAATGAGTCGCGAAATTCTATTGTTGGTTGATGCACTGGCGCGCGAAAAAAGCGTTCCGCGCGAAACTATTTTTACCGCGCTGGAACAAGCGCTGGCATCGGCAACCAAACGTCGCTTTACCGATAAATTCCTCCAGGAGGAAGCGGATGTGCGCGTGGAGATCGACCGTCTTACCGGCGAATACAAGGGTTTTCGCCAATGGGTGGTGGTGGCAGACGAAGAGCACGAGGCACCGGCGCGTCAAATTGCAATTACCGATGCGCCCGAGCGCGGCGAGGACTTGGAACTTGGCGATATCATCGAAGAGCCGTTGGAGCCAGTGGACTTTGGTCGTATTGGAGCGCAGACGGCGAAGCAAGTTATTTTGCAAAAAATTCGTGATGCCGAACGTGAACAAATACTAAGCGATTTCCTGGAACGCGACGAGTTGCTGGTCACCGGTACGATCAAACGTATCGAGCGCGGTAATGTCATTATCGAATCCGGCCGTATTGAAGCATTGTTGCCTCGCGACCAAACGATTCCAAAGGAAAACCTGCGAGTCGGTGATCGGGTGCGTGCGTACCTTTTGAAGGTGGATCGCACGCTGCGCGGGCCGCAGTTGGTGTTGTCGCGCATCACGCCGGAACTCATCAAAGTCTTGTTTGAACTTGAAGTGCCGGAACTCGAAGAGGGGTTGCTCGAATTGGTAGCTGCCGCGCGCGATCCGGGCTTGCGTGCCAAGATTGCGGTGAAATCGAATGATCCGCGTATCGATCCCATAGGTACCTGCGTTGGCATGCGTGGTTCGCGTGTGCAGGCGGTTACCGGCGAATTGGCCGGTGAGCGCGTGGATATTATCTTGTGGTCGGCCGATCCGGCGCAGTTTGTAATCAACGCACTCGCGCCCGCCGAAGTTTCTTCGATCATCGTCGATGAGGAAAAGCACAGCATGGATGTGGTGGTGGACGAAGAGCAACTCGCACAGGCGATCGGCCGTGGCGGTCAGAATGTGCGACTCGCGTCCGAATTGACCGGCTGGCAACTCAACATGATGACGGAAACCGAGGCGAACTCGAAACGCGACAACGAGCATGGCTCGATCCAGGAGTTGTTCATGGCCAAACTGGACGTGGACGAAGAGGTTGCGAAAATTCTGATCGAAGAAGGCTTCAGTAATCTCGAAGAAGTGGCATACGTACCCATCAGTGAAATGCTTGAGATCGACTCCTTTGACGAAGACACCGTCAACGAACTGCGCCGCCGCGCCCGCGATGCACTCGTGACGGATGCGATCAAGTCGGAAGAGACCATTGAAACAGCTGCTGATGATTTGCTGGCGATGGAGGGGATGGTCGACGACACCGCGCATCTGCTCGCAACCAAGGGCGTGCGTACTATGGAAAATCTCGCCGATCTCGCGATCGACGAGTTAACAGAAATGACTGGCATGGAAGCCGAGCGTGCCAAGCAACTGATCATGACGGCAAGAGCGCCGTGGTTTGTGGAGCAGCCTGCATAAAGACAATTTGGACAATTTGATTTTTGCGCATGCAGCCACACCACCGCTCAACGACACAACCGACAGGATTCGAATGGCTCTAACCACCGTCGCACAATTTGCCAAGGAGCTTAAGCTCTCGGAGGAGCTTTTGCTTGAACAGCTGAAATCAGCGGGCGTGGCTTTGAAAACTTCCACTGATAGCCTTTCGGAAGACGATAAGTCGCATCTGCTGACTTATCTTCAGGAAGCGCACGGCCACAAGGAAGAAAAGAAGAAAATCACGCTCACGCGCAAACAGACTACTGAAATCAAGAAGTCCGACGCGACCGGCAAGGCGCGCACGATTCAGGTAGAAGTACGCAAGAAGCGCACGTTTGTGAAAGTTGAGCCGGTCGAGGTCGCGGAGCCGGAGAAGATAGTCGAGCCGCCGCAACCTATCCTGAACGAAACCGAGCTGGCGAAGCGCCGTGGTGAAGAGGAGCGCCAGTCTGCGTTGCTGGCGAAGCAAGCTGAGGAAAAAGCCAAAGCACCTCCCAAGCGCGGGACAAAGAAGGGCGAAGCAGTTGTCGAGGCTGCGCCAGCCGCCGTCGCAGAGTCTGTTGAACCCAAGTCGACGAAGCGCAAAACCAAATCCACCGATGATGCCGGTAAAGCCGCCCCTGCGTCAGATGCCGCACAGGTGGAGCCCGTCGCCGCTGCGGTTGCCGAGAATCGCCCCCGCATTGGCGAGCGCGTGGTCCTCAAGAAGGACCCTCCGGCCAGTGAGGGTACGTTACATAAGCCGGTGTTGAAACCGGGTGAAAAAGAAGCAAAGGCGGATAAAAAGACGGTCAAGAAAGCCGTCAAACCCGCCGGATCATGGGCCGATGATTTGGCCAAGCGCCGCGGCATCAAGACCCGTGGTGATGCCAGTGGCGGGCGCGATGGCTGGCGAAGTCGTCGTGGCAAAGAGCGTCATGATGATGATGCCGCAACTAATTTCCAGGCCCCTACTGAACCAATCGTTCGTGAAGTGCTGGTGCCTGAAACTATCTCGGTTGGCGAACTCGCGCAGAAAATGGCAGTAAAAGCGGCTGAAGTCATCAAGATCATGATGAAAATGGGGTCGATGGTGACCATCAACCAAGTTCTCGATCAAGAAACGGCAATGATTTTGGTGGGGGAACTTGGACACGTTGCCGTCGCCGCCAAAGGCGACGATCCCGAGTCCTACCTTGAGGTTGCCGTAGTCCACACCGAGGCGGACATGGAGCCACGCCCGCCAGTGGTGACGATCATGGGTCACGTGGACCACGGCAAGACATCATTGCTGGATACGATTCGTCGCACGCGGGTAGCTTCCGGTGAAGCCGGCGGCATTACGCAGCATATCGGCGCATATCACGTGACGACGCCGAAAGGCATGATTACCTTCCTGGATACGCCAGGCCATGAGGCGTTCACCGCCATGCGCGCACGCGGTTCACAAATCACTGACGTCGTCATTCTCGTCGTTGCCGCTGACGACGGCGTGATGCCGCAAACCAAAGAAGCAATTGCACACGCCAAGGCAGCAAACGTGCCGATCATTGTAGCGATGAACAAGATCGACAAGCCCGAAGCGAACCCGGATCGCGTGAAGCAGGAGCTCGTTGCAGAAAACGTTTTGCCCGAAGAATACGGCGGCGACGTCATGTTTGTGCCGGTATCGGCCAAAACCGGTCAAGGCATCGACAACCTGCTCGATGCAATTTTGCTGCAGTCGGAAGTGCTCGAATTGAAAACAGTCAAGAGTGCACCGGCTAAAGGTGTGGTGATCGAAGCACGCCTGGACAAGGGTCGTGGGCCTGTCGCGACTATTCTCGTGCAGTCTGGCACCTTGAAAAAGGGCGACATGTTGCTCGCCGGTGCGGTATTCGGGCGTGTGCGCGCCATGCTGGATGAAAACGGCAAGCCGGTCCTTGAAGCAGGCGCATCCATCCCCGTGGAAGTGCAGGGCCTCACCGATGTTCCGGCTGCGGGTGGCGAAATGATGGTGTTGAACGATGAGCGCAAGGCGCGCGAAATCGCGTTGTTCCGCCAAGGCAAATACCGTGACGTGAAACTAGCCAAGCAGAGTGCAGCAAAACTTGAAAATGCCTTCGAGCAAATGGGTGAAGGTGCCACCAAATCGCTGGCCGTCATCATCAAGGCCGATGTGCAGGGCTCGTATGAAGGCCTGGCGCACGCCCTGGGTAAACTTTCTACAGGTGAAGTGAAAGTCAACGTAGTGCATGCGGCGGTGGGAGCAATCACCGAGTCCGATGTCAATCTGGCTCTCGCGTCGAAGGCGATCATCATTGGCTTTAACACGCGTGCTGATGCTGCTGCAAGGAAACTCGTTGAGACTTCCGGTGTGCAGGTGCGCTACTACAACATCATTTACGAAGCGGTTGATGACGTGAAGCTGGCGCTGAGCGGCATGCTTTCACCAGAAATCAAAGAAAGCATCCTTGGCTTGGTTGAAATTCGCAACGTGTTCAAGATTTCCAAAGTGGGCGCGGTTGCAGGCTGTTTTGTGCTTGACGGCTTGATCAAACGCACCTCCAGCGTGCGCGTGTTGCGCGATGGCGTCGTGATTTTCACGGGCGAACTTGATTCATTGAAACGTTTCAAGGACGATGTGAAAGAAGTGAAAGCAAACTTCGAATGCGGTCTGTCGGTCAAGAACTTCGATGAGATCCAGGTAGGCGATCAAGTTGAGGCCTTTGAGACAGTTGAAGTGGCCAGGACGCTTGCCTAGGTAGCGGCTGCGCGCGAAGGCAAACATATGTCGCAAGAAGCCCGCAACCGTAAAATAGCTGATGCGATTCAGCGCGAATTATCGGAATTGATTCGCCTTGAATTGCGGGATCCGCGCGTGACGATGGTGACGTTGACCGATGTTGAGCTGACTCGCGATAACGCGCATGCGAAAGTGTTCTTTACCTCGCTCGGCACTGAGGCGCAGCTTGAAGCCTGCCAGCACGGATTGCAGAGTGCGGCCGGTTTCCTGCGCTCGCTACTCGCGCATCGGTTGACGATTCGCACCGTGCCGCAATTGCATTTTGAGATCGACGTTTCAATCGAACGCGGCGTGCGCCTGTCGAAGTTGATCGACGATGCGGTGGCGGAAGACGCCAAGCATTCCGATTAAGTAAACAGTGAAACACCAGCATTGGCGCGCCTCACAGGCCGAAAATGCCCTGCGAGCCGCTCCAGTTATTGAGTTTCACCTATGAAGGCGACAAGGCGTGACATCAGCGGCGTGCTGCTACTCGACAAGCACGCCGACCTCTCGTCCAATACGGCAGTCGGTTGGGCGAAGCGCTTATTCAACGCACAAAAAGCCGGACATACCGGCACCCTCGATCCTTTTGCGACCGGTCTCTTGCCGATCTGTTTTGGCGAAGCCGCGAAATTTGCGCGCTTTATGCTTGATGCTGAAAAATCTTATCGCGCCACATTAAAGCTAGGGCAGAAATCAAGCACCGGCGACACCGAGGGCGACATCATTGAGACACGCGCGGTTGCTGTAGACACGGGGAAAGTGAATGCGACCCTGGCAAAATTTATTGGCCCGCAAACGCAGATCCCTCCCATGTATTCAGCCCTGAAACAGGGCGGTGTGCCGCTCTACAAGCTCGCGCGCCAGGGATTGGAAGTCGCGCGCGCACCGCGCGACATTAACGTCATTTCGCTCAATCAAGTATCGCTGGTCGGCGATGACCTGGTGATCGATACCGTAGTGAGCAAGGGCACCTATATTCGCGTGCTGAGTGAGGACATCGGCGAAGCACTCGGCTGTGGCGCGTATCTGACCGCATTGCGGCGCACCGCAACCGGTGGCTTCGGGTTGGCGCGGGCGGTTACGCTCGAATCACTGGATGCGATGACAATTGCGCAACGGGATGCGATGCTTTTGCCCGCTCATTCGCTTGCGATGGCGCTGCCGGAAATTCGGCTTGAGGATGCCGATGCAAAAGCATTGCAAAACGGCAAAACTCCGCGTGTTCCATTGCGCTCAGCGCTTTTGGTTGATTCAGAACTTTGCCGGTGTTACGACCACAAGGGTGCGTTTCTCGGCGTGGCCACTGCGTCCGAATGCAATGCCGACGCCGTCATGCTGACCGCGCTGCGTTTGATGGCAATGGCCCCTCCCACGGACCTCGAAAACCCCTGATTTGCTTGCGTTTTCCGGCTTGAAACCGCTATAATCGCGGACTTCGCTAGGCATTGTTCGTGGCGTTCCAAACGCCGCAATAAGGTCAAAAGCCGCAAGTATCTGCGAAAAGATACGTGAATCGACCAGGAGAATTAAAATGGCAACAACCCAGGAAGTCCTGCTGCAATACCAGCGCGCCAAAGGCGACACTGGCTCCCCTGAAGTGCAGGTCGCGCTGCTGACCTCACGCATCAATGAATTGATGTCCCACTTCAAAATTCACGTCAAGGATCATCACGGTCGTCGTGGTCTGCTGCGCATGGTGAGTAAGCGCCGCACCTTGCTGGATTACCTGAAGCGCACCAAGCTCGACACCTATCGTTCGCTGATCGACAAACTCGGCCTGCGTAAGTAAGAACCGCCAGTATCAGAAGTATTTGGAAAGCCCCCTGAATCCAGCTTCAGTGGGGCTTTTTCTTGTTCGCGAATTTGATTGTCAGTTTTTTTGTTCCGGCGCGATGCCTTTTAAAGTGGCCCAAGTGCCTGGACACCAGTGTTGAACAACGATGTTATTGAGACCAGAAGAGGGAATTCCCAAATGAAAGCAATCAAGAAGTCATTTCCATACGGGCGCCACACGGTGACGCTCGAAACCGGCGAGATCGCGCGACAGGCCGACGGTGCCGTACTGGTGTCGATGGACGACACGGTCGTACTCGTGACGTGCGTCGCACGCACAGAAGTCAAGCAGGGACAGGATTTTTTCCCGCTCACGGTGGACTACCAGGAAAAATCGTTTGCCGCAGGCAAGATCCCCGGCGGATTTTTCAAGCGTGAAGGTCGCCCTTCTGAAAAAGAAATCCTGACCTGCCGGCTGATTGATCGTCCGCTGCGCCCACTGTTTCCCGATGGTTTTTACAACGAAGTGCAAATCATCGCCACCGTGTTGTCATGTGATCCTGAGATTGATCCGGACATCCCGGCCATGATCGGGGCATCTGCTGCTGTGATGCTGTCAGGATTGCCATTTGAAGGCCCGATCGGCGCTGCGCGCGTTGGTTACCTTAACGGCGAATACGTGCTCAATCCAACAAAAACCGAACTCGAAACTTCACAAATGGATTTGGTTGTTGCGGGAACTGAAACAGCGGTGTTGATGGTGGAATCGGAAGCGTCTGAATTGCCTGAAGACGTGATGCTCGGCGCAATCGTGTTCGGGCACGATGCGCAACAAGCCGCCATCAACGCGATAATCGAGCTCGCCGATGAGGCTGGTAAAGACCCGTGGGAATGGGCAGCACCGACACCACCACAGGCACTGATCGACAAGATCAACGAGATGGCGGCTAACGACATCAACGAAGCGTTCCGCATCAAATCAAAGTCTGCACGGTCAGTGAAACTGGCCGACATCAAAAATCGTGTTGTGGCTGCGCTCTGCACCGATGCAGAGGGCGCGCCGGACAAGAACACCGCGACTTCGCTGCTGTTCAACATCGAAGCGAAGGTTGTTCGCAGCCAGATCCTCAATGGCGAGCCACGCATCGATGGTCGCGATACTCGCACCGTTCGTCCGATCTCGATCCGTCAATCGGTATTGCCACGCACTCATGGCTCGGCGCTGTTTACGCGCGGCGAGACGCAGGCAATCGTCGTCGCAACACTTGGAACGCTGAAAGAATCGCAGCGCATTGATGCATTGCAGGGAGAGTACACAGATCGCTATATGTTCCACTACAACTTCCCGCCTTATTCCACCGGCGAAACCGGACGCGTCGGTACACCGAAGCGCCGTGAGATCGGTCACGGTCGTCTCGCCAAACGCGCGCTGGTTGCAGTGTTGCCGTCTGAGGCAGAATTCGGCTACTCGATGCGTGTGGTATCGGAAATCACCGAGTCCAACGGCTCCTCGTCGATGGCTTCGGTTTGCGGCGGCTGTCTGGCGCTGATGGACGCTGGCGTGCCAATCAAAGCACACGTCGCGGGTGTGGCGATGGGGCTGATCAAAGACGGCAATCGCTTTGCTGTGCTTACCGATATTCTCGGTGATGAAGATCACCTGGGCGACATGGATTTCAAGGTTGCAGGCACCGACAAAGGTATTACTGCCCTGCAGATGGACATCAAGATCATGGGCATCACAAAAGAGATCATGGATGTCGCATTGAAGCAGGCCAAAGAAGGCCGGATGCATATTCTTGGCCTGATGAAACAAGCCGTACCTGCTGCGCGTGGCGAACTCTCGCAATTCGCGCCGCAGATCATCAAGATGAAAATCAATCCGGACAAGATTCGCGAAGTTATCGGCAAGGGCGGCAGCGTGATTCAAGCGTTGACGCGCGAAACCGGTACACAGATCGACATCGATGACGAGGGAAATATCAGCATTGCCTGCGTCTCAAGCGAAGCCGGTGAAGCCGCGAAAAAGCGCATTGAAGATATTGTTTCCGAAGTGGAAATTGGCCGCGTCTACGAAGG
The DNA here is from genome assembly GCA_046596005.1 of Usitatibacteraceae bacterium. Taxonomy (GTDB): domain Bacteria; phylum Pseudomonadota; class Gammaproteobacteria; order Burkholderiales; family Usitatibacteraceae; genus UKL13-2. Next base: position 11,882 of record JBKJMK010000214.1, read on the forward strand.
CCCGGTAGTGCGCCTGCTGGACTTCGGCGCAATCGTGCAATTGTTGCCCGGCAAAGACGGTTTGCTGCATATTTCGCAGATTGCACACGAACGTGTGAACGCGGTGTCCGACCATCTGAAAGAAGGTCAGATCGTCAAGGTAAAAGTGATGGAAGCTGACGACAAAGGCCGCGTACGTCTTAGCATGAAGGCGCTCACCGAAGCGCCACCGCGCGCGCCACGGCCAGAGTCTCCAGCGCCTGAAGGTGCGCCGCAAGGCTAAACCGGCGGTCAAGTTGTAATCAAGCAAAACGGCCTCGGGGCCGTTTTGCTTTTTGTATGTAACTTGGTTTGCCCTCACAAGGCTTCACGCGTATAATTCGCCCTTCGCGTATCACTCAGTCGGGGTGTAGCGCAGCCCGGTAGCGCGCCTGGTTTGGGACCAGGATGTCGTAGGTTCGAATCCTATCACCCCGACCACAGTTTCAGACGCGATTGCGTGAAGTCCGAGTCAGTGAGTCGCGGACGTTGCTTTCGGTGGTGTTATCAATGTTGCGCCCGTAGCTCATCTGGATAGAGCACCGGCCTTCTAAGCCGGGGGTAACAGGTTCGAGTCCTGTCGGGCGTACCAACGGCGCCGCAAATTCGGTATTGCAAAGATCAACGGTGGGTGTAGCTCAGCGGTAGAGTCCTGGATTGTGATTCCAGTTGTCGTGGGTTCGAACCCCATCATCCACCCCAAATTGAAAGACCGGCCCTGAGCCGGTCTTTCAATTTGGCGAGTCATCGCGACCAACGCCAGTGCGTTGATTTACAGGGCCTGCGGCTAACGTATCGATGTAGCAGCTGTCTTAAGGCTGCGCGATCAGATAGACGCCCGGACGGAATTTTTAACGCAGAATGTCGTCGAAGAACTGTCGACATAACTTTCAAAGAAAAAATGAAAAAGCACCTCATCTTCGCAGCTTTGATTGCGGCGCTGTTTTCAACAAGCGTACTTTTCGCACAACGCGAAGTTGCTGAGAAGCCGGTTGCGCCGCGTGCCGTCACTTCGCGTGGGCCGCTGCTGGAAACCGAGCGCATCCTTGTCGCACTCTTTGAAAACGCCGCGCCGTCGGTCGCATACATCACAACCGAAAATTTGGTGCAACGAGGATTCTTTGGCAGCGGTTTGGCGCAGGGTGCGGGTTCGGGGTTCGTGTGGGACACGCAGGGGCACGTGGTGACGAACTTTCACGTCATTCAAAATGCGCAGAAAGTTACCGTGCAACTGGACGCGGGCAAGGACCCGGTGCCCGCAACGTTCGTGGGCGGATCACCGGAATACGATCTTGCGGTCGTCAAACTCACGCAGGTTCCGACGGGGTTGAAACCCATCCCGCTCGGCACCTCGCGGGATCTCAAAATTGGTCAATCGGTGATCGCGATCGGCAACCCATTCGGTCTGTCGAGGACGTTGACCGCTGGCATCATTTCAGCGCTGGATCGCTATTTACCCACGCAGGAATTTTCTGAAGTCGCAGGCGCGATCCAGACCGACGCGGCCATTAATCCAGGCAACTCTGGCGGGCCGTTACTCGATAGCGCCGGACGTTTGATCGGGGTCAACTCCGCGATTCGTTCCAACTCTGGCAGTTCATCCGGTGTGGGATTTTCGATCCCGGTTGATCTGGTTAATCGTATCGTTCCGCAATTGATCGCACGCGGTTATGCAGCGTCACCCGGCATTGGCATCGTCCCGTTCGACCCAAATGTGGTTGCCAGAAACGGTATTAAAGGCGTCGTGATCGACCAGGTGCGTGCGCGTACACCGGCAGCCAGCGCGGGGCTGAAAGCGTTAGTGCGTCGCACCGGCGAACTGGGTGACGTTATCACTGCCGTCAATGGCCGCAACGTGGAGTCACTTTCCACTTTTGTCGCCGAACTTGATCGCGTCGGCATTGGCAACACGGCCGAAATTACCTTGCTGCGCGAAGGCAAATCTCGCAAGGAGCGGGTGCGCGTCATCGACACCAATCAGAAGTAACGCTACAAGTTTTTGAGGCGCTCCGACAGTGTTTCGAGATACTTGGGGAATTTGTGAATGTCGTTGTGTCCGGCACCGTTGACAACCACCAGCTCGGTGCCGGAGCGGATTTTTGTCAAGCGCTCCCCATGCGACAGGCCGATGAGCGTATCGACATCGCCGTGTTCAATCATCACTGCGCCCTTGATCGCGGGTAGCCATTCGTCGGTACGCATCGTGTAGCGATTGACCATCGCCGGTAACCACGGATAGTGTGCGTCGCCCATCGCTTTCAGGCTCTCATAAGGCGACACCAGTATCGTCAGGTCCGGCTGGATGTCACTCGACAGTTTCACCGCCAATCCCGTACCGAGCGAGCGACCATACACCACAATTTTCTTTCCCACGTACTGCGTTGCAACCATGTTCCACGCCGTGCGCACATCAGTATGCAATTGCGCTTCGCTCTCAATTTGCCCGCTACTCTTGCCGTAACCGCGATAATCAATAATGAAAAGATCGTAGTTCACACGCCGATAAAAATCAACGCTGGTAAGCCATGTCTGCAGGTTGCCGCCATTGCCGTGCAGAAAGTACACGACGCCCTTCGGATTCGGCAGGCGCAAATGCAGGGCTGATAGCTCAGCACCTGCCACCGGTACTTTCAATTCTTGCACATCAGGGATCGTGAACTGATGGTCAGGGCTAAGCGGCATCGGCTGGAATATCAACTTCTCCTGCCGGAAATACACATACGCAATGATTGCCAGATAGACCATTACACCTATCGTGAGCAGCGACAGCGCACCGCGCCGGGCAAGGATCGCCCAGCGAGAACCCCTACGTGGATCAGTATGGTTAATAGGCGCCGACAAAATCGCGCTTGCCGATATCAACGCCGTTGTGTCGCAGGATCGCGTAAGACATCGACATGTGGAAGTAAAGATTCGGCAAGGCAAAATGCAGTAGATACGGCTGGCCTTTGAAGACCACGGGTTTGCCCGCAATCGTCAACTCGATGTCACGATCTTCCTGGCCATCGATCTGCTCGGGTTTGAATGTGCTGATGAAGGCGAGCGTTTTGTCGATGCGCGCCGCCAGCGATGCGAAGGTGGTCTCGATATCCTCGTACTTAGGCAACTCGACGCCGGCAAGACGCGCCACCGGACCTTTACCAAAATCAGCCGCGATCTGCACTTGGCGAGTGAGCGGAAACATGTCGGGGGCCAAGCGCGAACCGAGAAATACACTCTCGTCGATTTTCTTGTCAAGCGCGTGGGCCGCACCTTTAGCGAGCACGCCTTTTAGCGCAGTGAGGGATTTCTGGAATACCGGAACGGACGCTTGATACATTGAAATAGTCATGAATTGCTCCTTGTGAATGGCGCTGCAATTTTAGCAGCCAATACGTACGCGCTCTGGCGGGCACTTTACTCACACAATCTGCGTGCGACGGACAAGATCTGTCGCGGGAAGTTATAGCGTCACACAACGGAAATAAGCGTGTAGCAGAGCTACAACATCATGGCTTCATGTTGATGTAACAATGAGGTATTGTTGATTCAGACGATATTTTCTGCGATTCGTCGCGGTGCCCTCAACCACTATTGCACGGCCCGCGGCAGTCGTGATGATGGATACGATGTTGTGACCGTCAAGCGTGGCTGAGCATCGATTCAGTGTTGCTGCCGTGCACGAGAATGATACCCAAATAATGCAACAGGAATGCTCCCAGGCAGCGTAATACCACGGTCGGCAGACGCCGTGCGAAAATGCGCAACAGACAACACCGCATTTTCCGGAGCAACCAGATATGTCGCTGAAACGTCCCGCCTGGCCGCAAGGCCGCACTGTAATTCTTGAACATGTTTCGCAGGTTCTTGACGGCAATGCCCTTGGCGACCCGCACCACCGCAAACTGGCTGTCTGGCTACCGCCGCAGTACGACGAAACATTGTCGACTTCACGCGCGAAAGGTAAGGGCAGGCACTTTCCTGTGCTGTACGACCTTGTCGGCTTTATGGGCTCAGGCCTTAGCCACATTAACTGGCGTAATTTCGAGGAAAATATTCCCGAGCGTGCGGCTCGCCTGATCTTCGAGGGCAAGATGGGGCCAACTATTCTGGTGTTCCCCGATTGCTTCACGGCCCTGGGAGGCAACCAGTACATCAACTCTTCGGCAATCGGCAACTACGCTGATTACCTTACCAGAGAACTGATTCCATTCGTAGATCGCGAATTTCGCACACTCGCATCGCGTGAACATCGCGGCTGCTTTGGCAAATCATCCGGCGGTTATGGTGCTGTCATCCACGGCATGAAATATGCGAAATACTGGGGTGCTATCGCCAGCCATTCTGGCGATGCCTATTTTGATTTTGTTTACATGCACGATTGGCCGAATGCGCTGACCGAATTGATGAAATATCGAAAGATCAAGCGCGAAGCGGGCGTAATCAATGTGTCGAAGGATGAAAGGGGTGCCGCGCTGGGCAAGGACGATGGCCGCGTGAGAAGTTTCCTGGACAGCATTGGGAAGAAAGAAAAATTTTCCGAGAGCGAAGGACACACGCTGATGATGATGGCGATGGCTGCCAGTTACGATCCCGACCCGAAGGTGCCGTTAGGATTTCGGTTACCCTTCAATCTGGAAACCGGTGAGCGCATTGAGCAGCGCTGGAAACAATGGCTAAAGCACGACCCGATTGAACTCGTGTCAAAACATCGTGCGAATCTGAAATCACTGAAGGGCATTTACATCGATTGCGGATGGCGCGATCAGTATCAAATTCACTACGGCGCAAGGATTTTGTCCAAGCGTCTTGCGGCGACAAGAATAAAACATACTTACGAAGAATTTGACGACACACACTCCGGTGTCGACTACCGCATGGAACGGAGCTTGCCGTTTTTGTACCGCGCGCTCAAACCATAATCGAAAATAGGACTGGGAACATGAAAAAATTAATCGCATTTTTGCTACTGGCGTTCTCATTCAGCCTCGTGTGGGCAGATGATAAAAACCCCTACGATGAAGCGGCGAACGCCAAGGAACAGATTCAGGCAGCGTTAAAGGCGGCCAAGGCCGCAAATAAATCCACGCTGATTGTTTTCGGCGCCAACTGGTGTGGCGACTGCAAAATGCTCAACATCGAAATGCAGCATGGCGCGCTCGCCAAACTGATCGATGATCAAGTGGTTGTGGTGAAAGTCGATGTTGGCCGTTTTGATCGGAACAAGGATGTCGCCGAGCGATACGGCAACGTTATCAAGAAAGGCATTCCGTCGGT
>JBKJMK010000400.1:0-5644 GCA_046596005.1 Usitatibacteraceae bacterium
AATACAAACCTATTTTTCCCAGCGATATTCGCCTTCAATGATGGGTTTGTATTTCTTGCTTTCGAGCTTGGCCTCCATCGCCTTTTCGGTTTCGAGTGCGTCCAGATATTTGAGGAACAGCACCCACGAGGTCTGCTCGGTGTAGTCCAGCTCGGTGGTGCAACCGGCTTCTTTCCAGACGATGTTGTCGATATTTTTGAAGGCTTGTTCGAACATGGGTCTGGCAATCTTGAACTGGGATTTTACTGAGGTACATAACGGAAAATATTTGGACTTCGTCATTCCAGCGGAGGCTGGACCCCAATCCGTTCGTTCGCCGAGAACTTGAATGGACTGGGTTCCAGCCTCTGCTGGAATGACGGCGGTTTATGTGTCTCACGGAAAATAAACGATAGCAACGGTGCGGCTTTCCAGCCATTTTATGTCTGCGATGCCCGCCAATGCTAGAGTTTGTCCAATTTTTCTCTGCGCGATTGCCGAACGTATTTAGTTCGGCAAAAACTTCATCGGGTCCACCGGCTTGCCCTGCTTGCGTATCTCAAAGTGCAGCTTTACCTGATCGGCGTCGCTCGATCCCATCTCGGCGATCTTCTGTCCCTTCTTCACTGCATCGCCCTCGGCGACGAGGATTTTTTCATTGTGAGCGTAAGCCGAAAGCCAGGTGGCGTTGTGTTTGATGATCACCAGCCGTCCATAGCCGCGCAGCCCTGCGCCGCTGTACACGACCTTGCCAGGTGCGGATGCGAGCACTGGCGTGCCTTTGCTGCCGGAAATATCCACGCCCTTGTTGGCATCGGTAAACATGGCAACGATCTTGCCTTTTGGCACCGGCTGGATCGGCCATGCCCAATCAATGTCATCGTTGGCCGGGGCGACCGGGGGCGGTGTTGTTGGCGTCGGCAATGTGGCCAACGGCGCAGTGCCGGCAGCAACGGTCGGCGCGGCATTGGCAGCTTCCGCGGACTGCTTGGCGTACGCTTGTTCTGTGTAGGGCACCTTGCTTGCTTTGGGTTCGGTCTTAAATTTATCGCTATTGACGAGCGGCGCGCCAACGGCGGTCGGCATGGGCGTGAAAATCAATGGCGATGAAACCACCGCGCCAGACTGCGTTTGCGCGGTAAGGGAGTTGGCGGAGCCCTCGGTCGTGCTGCCCGGCGGGGTCAGGCGCAACACTTCGCCGAGCTTGATCAGGTTCGGGTTCACGATGTTGTTCCACGCGGCGAACTCACGATAGTCCAGTCCGTTGGCCAGCGCGATGCTGATGAGTGTGTCGCCCTTCTGGATCGTGTAGAGCTTGCCGGCGTCGACAGGCTTTGGCGCTTCTGTCAGTTGCGGCGATGCTTTGCTTTCCGCTTCCGCCGCCGATCTGGCAACCGCAGGCGAACTCGCCTCCGAGACCGGTGCAGGCCGGTTCGCAGCGCACGCAGCAAGCGTTGCCACGATCAGCAACATAAAAATACGACGCATCAACAAATTCATGAACTTCAACCCAATTTTCTGATCACAAAATGCCCGGTACCAGTGGCACGAAGCGCACATCATGCACGACTTTTTCGTTAAAGCCGTCAGCAGTACGATCAATGACGGTAAGCTTTTGTGATTCTGAATCTTTGCCAACAGGCAATACCAGGCGTCCGCCAACTGCCAATTGCTGCTTCAGCTCAACGGGCACATACGTCGCTGCCGCCGTCATGATGATGCCATCGTATGGCCCGGCGGTGGCGTAACCAAAGTGTCCATCGGCGTGTTTGAAAATGATATTGAAGTAACGCAACTCGCGCAGCGTGCGGCGCGCCCTGTCCATCAACGGCGCAATGCGCTCGACGGTGTACACCTCTTTGGCTAATTTCGCGAGCACTGCTGTTTGATAGCCACAGCCGGTGCCGATCTCCAACACCTTCTTCGGAATGCCGTTTTCACAAAGAAGTTCCGTCATGATGGCAACAATTTCAGGCGTGGAAATTGTTTGCCCATGGCCGATTGGCAACGCTTTATCAACCTCGTAGGCACGTTCCTGCAAGGCTTCTTCGATAAATACGTGGCGCGGCACTTCGGCCATGACGTTCAGCACTCGCTCGTTCTTGACGCCCCTCAAACGCAGCGCCTCTATCATGCGAACACGGGTACGGTCGGATGTCATGCCCGAACCGGTGAATTTTGAGGCGGCCACGCTCATGCCACCAACCAGTCGTCCACCGGCTTCATTTGCTGATAATTGGTCAAGTCAATTTGCAGCGGTGTCACCGACACACGATTGTGCTCGGTCGCAAAAAAATCGGTCCCTGGCCCCGCATCCGCCGCGCCGCCCGCAGCACCGATCCAGTAGACCGTCTCGCCACGCGGGCTTTTGGCTTTCACGGCACCCTCGGCTTTGTGACGCTTGCCAAGCCGCGTGGTTTCAAAGCCTTGCAACTGGTCGCGCGGAATATCCGGCACGTTCACGTTCAACAACATCGGCGTTTTGATGGGATTGCGTTGATAGCGTGCGACCAACTGCGCGGCCACCCATGCGGCCGTCTCAAAATGTTTGTGCGTGCTGCCAACCATCGACATCGCAATGGCGGGAATGCCCAACAGAAAACCCTCGGTCGCCGCCGCCACCGTACCGGAATAAATCGTATCGTCGCCCATGTTCGCGCCGGAATTAATCCCTGAGAGAATCATGTCCGGCACAAAATCGAGCATGCCGGTAACAGCCATGTGCACACAGTCCGTCGGCGTGCCATTCACATGAAAAAAACCGTTGGCCGCCTGCCTGATCGAAAGTGGTCGATCCAGCGTAAGTGAATTCGACGCACCGCTGCGATCACGCTCCGGGGCAACGACCGTCAACTGGGCAAGTGGGGCAAGTGCTTCATGAAGCGCGGCTAGTCCGGGAGCGAAATAGCCGTCGTCGTTCGAGAGGAGGATGTGCATGATTTTTCTAAGAGTTTCCCTGTGAGATTATCGCACAGGCGGATCGGTGGGCACTGCTTGGTGCGGGTGCAATTCAAAGTGATATGGTGTTTGTCTCCTCCCTTTTCAAAGGGAGGGTGGAGCAGGGGTTTCGAGCGGCATGCCGCTCGCCTGCGGAACGGTGCCCCGATGCAGCGGGGCGCGCGGCCTGCAAGGTGGGAGGGATTGGCGGTGGTGAATAATTTGCGAATGTATCCTGTTTGCAACGGTCCACAATCCCCCTCTATCCCCCTTTCTCAAAGGGGGAAGCAAGGCAGACATGCCACATCGCTTTGAATCGCACCTGGCTTTGCCCGTCCATTTTTCGCCGTCGTCCGCCCCATCGTATAATCTTCCTGCACCGCAACAATCGCGGTTACATCGCCGCAATTCCAGGAACCCCACATGCCTTTCTTAGCCGCCCGCCTGTCCCGCGTCAAACCCTCCGCCACGATCGCCATTTCCGCCAAAGCCAATGCCCTCAAGGCACAAGGCCGGAACATCATCGCCCTTTCCTTTGGTGAACCCGATTTTGATACCCCGGACAACATCAAGGAAGCCGCGATCAAGGCCATCCGCAGTGGCGACACGAAATACACAGCAGTCGATGGAACGGCAAAACTGAAAGAAGCCATCGTCGCCAAATTCAAGCGCGAGAACGGTCTGACATACACCACCAAACAGGTCACGGTGGGCACAGGCGGCAAACAGGTGCTTTACAACGCGTTCATGGCAACCCTCTCTGCAGGCGATGAAGTCATCATCCCGGCACCATATTGGGTGTCGTATCCGGACATGGTATTGCTGGCCGAAGGCACACCGGTTTTCGTCGCCTGTACGCAGGAAACCGGCTTCAAGATGAAGGCCGCTGATCTGGAAAAAGCGATCACGGCAAAGACCAAATGGGTATTGCTGAATTCGCCGTCGAACCCAAGCGGCGCGGCTTACACGCATGCCGAATTGAAAGCCATCACCGAGGTATTGGTCCGCCATCCACAGGTGTGGGTCTTGACCGACGATATGTACGAACACCTCGTGTACGACGATTTCAAATTCGCAACGCCTGCGCAAATCGAGCCATCGCTCTTCAACCGCACGCTGACGATGAACGGCGTTTCCAAAGCCTACTGCATGACCGGCTGGCGCATCGGCTACGCGGGTGGGCCCGAGCACCTCATCAAAGCGATGAGCGATGTGCAATCGCAATCGACATCGAATCCGTGCTCGATCAGCCAGGCGGCTGCAGTCGAAGCGTTGAACGGCACGCAGGATTTCATTCCGAAAAACAATGCCGTGTTCAAGCAGCGTCGCGATCTGGTTGTCAGAATGCTAAACGCGGCGGCGGGGCTCGATTGCCACACGCCGGAAGGTGCGTTTTATGTTTACCCGAGCTGCGCGGGGCTGATCGGCGCGACGACACCTTCGGGCCAGACGCTCAAGAATGACGAAGATGTGTGCGGCTATTTGCTTGAGTCGCAGGGCGTTGCGGTGGTGCACGGCGCGGCGTTTGGGTTGTCGCCGCATTTTCGGGTGTCGTATGCGGCCGCGACTGAGGTGCTTGAAGAGGCTTGTCGCAGAATTCAGAAGGCGTGTTCGGAACTGAGACTGAAAGAGGCCATTGCGGCTTGATTTGTCGCCATCGTAATAAAGACAAAGCCTGCTTGATGCGGGCTTTGTTTTTTTGGGGGTGATGAACTACCCATCGAATTCTTCCAGCATCAAAATGGAACCCAACCGCCTGGCCTTGTCGTAATACTTCCTGCCAGTGGTAATCAGCGTCGCCTTTTCTTCCAGTGCGACAGCGTGATAAAGCGTATCGAAAAGGTGATGATCCAGTTTCAATGCGAGTGAAATGGCGCGTTGGTAATGACCGACATCATTTGCCGTTTTTACGAATGCCAGCGCCATCAGCGCTTCAACCGACGAACCCACCGTCCTGGGTGCGAGGCGCACCAAAACAGCGGCAAGGCGTATCGATGTCCGCAGGGACATCGATACGTCCATGCTCCTCCCCCGCGCCGCCCGCCGCTGGGACGATGACTAATGTGCCTATCAGTTGCCAATTGCGTCCTGCAAGAGTAGCGTCGTTGAACAAATGTTTAACAAACGGTGAATCTCATGTTGGGAATACGATTGGAGCAGGAGTTGGAAACGCAACTTCAAGCACTTGCGAAACGGTCAGGCAAGCCGAAAAGCTATCACGCCCGGGAAGCGATACGACGGTATCTTGCCTCGGACGAGAGCGAGGCCAAGCGTCAGTCCCGTCTTGCGAGCGGAATTGTTGCGGATGACTTTGAGGCCGATACGCGTGGCTGGACGAAATAGGTTGATGAAGCCAGTCGTGAGCGCACCTTCCGTGAATGTTAGCCGTGGTGATTTTGTCTTGGTCGTTGCCAGCGGCGACCACGGCAAGCCGCACCCGGCGCTTGTTATACAGTCAGACTTGTACAACGATACCCACCACAGCGTCACCATCTGCCTGGTCACGAGTACGGTGGTCGATGTGCCGCTGTTTCGCATCCCAATAAAACCGCTGAAGCGAAATGGTCTCAACGTGATCTCACACGTGATGGTGGACAAGGTGCAAACGGCTCGTCGTGATCGCATCAAATCGGTGATCGGCGCGGCCAGTACGACAGAAATGCGTGCGGTAGATATCGCACTTCGCGGTTGGATGTCGCTGGATGCGCGATAACCAACTCACGTTGGT
>JBKJMK010000294.1:0-2624 GCA_046596005.1 Usitatibacteraceae bacterium
CCACGCGCCGCGATTCGACGCGGTAGACGGCATCTATCGATTTGCGCGCCAATTCAGTCTTATCCGCTGTCATGGGCGTCGGTTACGTCAAGGAAAATGAACTTTGGAAAAGCTGCGTTTCGCTGGAATTATGCCGCTGGGAGTCGGACTTGTCATCTGTCAGAAAGACGTTGCGGTGCTGTTACGGATGATTCGCGTCACCCAGTCGCCTGGAAGGGTGACAGACAACACGCTGATAGCGACAGTGGGCACCTAAAACCCTATGATTGGTGGGCATCTCAGGCCATAAAGTCCTCGAAAGCCGCGCCGGTGCTTGTAGTTGCGTTTCGTCGAGGTGCCGCCGCAGCCGACACCGCGCCCGGCGAATTTTTCTGCGCCGATTCTTTGACTTCCGACAGGTCGTCAGGGTCGCGTTTCTACCCCCTTCCCGCTATAATTTCAGGCTAACTTTTAAGCCAAGCATGTCATCCTTCATCGACAACAAAAGCGCCATCGCGGCGTTGTTCCAGCAAGCCCTGTTCATCGCCTATCCAGCGCTTAAAGACGAGGTCTCGCCGTTCGTTATCGAGGTGGAAAAACCGAAAAATCCTGATCACGGGCATTTCGCCGTCAACAGCGCGTTACAGCTTGCCAAAAAGCTGGGTGCCAAACCAAGAGACATTGCCATGGCCATTGTCACTGCGTTGCCGCCGTCAGATCTGCTGGGGGGCACGCCGGAAGTTGCCGGGCCAGGGTTCATCAATATCCGTCTTTCATCAAACGCTGAATCGCGCGTTGTGTTGGCTGTTTTTGCCGCGGCAGACGATTTTGGCAAAGCAAGCGATGGTACCGGCGAGAAGGTGATGGTGGAATTCGTCTCAGCCAATCCCACAGGGCCGCTGCACGTCGGTCACGGCCGGGGTGCAGCAACGGGAGACACGATTGCGCGATTGCTCGAAACGCAAGGCTATCAGGTGAGCCGTGAGTTTTATTACAACGACGCCGGTGCGCAGATTAATAATCTGGCGCTTTCGGTGCAGGCACGCTTGCGCGAAAAGGCGAACGTGGATGCGCCGTTTCCTGAAAATGGATATCGCGGTGACTACATTGTTGAAATTGCCGAGCGCTACGCACTTGCGTTTTTGCAGGACCCACTGGGCGATGATCTTGATGTGGTGCAGAAGTTTGCCGTTGCCGCTTTGCGCCATGAGCAAGATCTCGATCTAAAGGCATTCGACGTCCAATTCGACGTCCATTACCTTGAGTCCTCGCTGTATACCGACGGCCTTGTCGAAAAAACCGTCGCCCATCTTGTCAAGATGGGCCATACCTATGAAAAAGATGGCGCGCTGTGGCTTAAATCGACTGATTTTGGTGACGACAAAGATCGCGTCATGCGCAAATCCGATGGCAGTTTTACCTACTTCGTGCCTGACATCGCGTATCACGTCACCAAATGGGAGCGTGGCTTCACCCGCGCCATCACCGAGCTCGGTGCCGATCATCACGGCTCACTTGCCCGCATGCATGCAGGACTGCAGGCGATGGATATGGGCGTGCCACACGGATATCCCGATTACGTGCTGCACCAGATGATCACGGTAATGCGTGGTGGTGCCGAAATGAAAATCTCCAAGCGTGCGGGCAGCTACGTGACGCTGCGCGATCTGATTGACGAAGTTGGACGCGACGCGACGCGTTACTTTTTTGTGATGCGTAAATCCGATTCGCAGTTGACCTTCGATATCGATCTCGCCAAGAGCCGCTCGGAGGACAATCCGGTCTATTACGTCCAGTATGCCCACGCACGGATTTGCAGTGTGCTCAAACTTTGGGGGGGTGATGCGGCCACGCTCAAATCAGTGGATTTATCGGCCTTGACGAGCAAATATGAATCCGATTTGCTGCGCGCGCTGGCTAATTTTCCTGAGCTTCTTCGTGATGCCGCACGCGAACTCGCGCCGCATTTGGTGTGTGTTTATTTAAGTGATCTCGCCGCCAAGCTCCATAGCTACTACAATGCCGAGAAGTTTTTGGTCGATGACGAAAACTTAAAGCAGGCACGGTTGTCTCTCATCCTGGCAACCAGACAAGTTCTTAAAAACGGGTTAACGGTGGTAGGTGTTTCCGCGCCGGAGAAAATGTAAATAATGGCAATAGATTACAAATCCACAGCAAGCAAGACCGCCGGTGGCAGCAGTTCCGGCAAGAGCCGGGGTATGCCGCCGATACTAACGGGCATCATTATCGGCCTGTTGATGGGAATCACATTGGCGCTTGGCGTTGCCACCTGGCTCAATCGTGCACATATTCCGTTTCTCGAAAAATCGCGTCCGGTGGACGCTTTACCGACCATGGCTTCCCGCCCCACGTTGCCGTCTGTCGTGAAAAACGAAAAAAGTGACCCCGAGAAGCCGCGTTTCGAGTTTTATCAAATTTTGCCTGGCGATAAGGGCGCAACAGGCACAGAGCGCCCTGGCGCGAGCGCGTCCAACGTTGCTAAAACGCTACCCGCGTCCGAATCGAGGCCTGCTGCGAAGGTCGAGGCTGCGACGCTCAGAGAAGTGTCAAGCCCAGCGGGGGGTGAAACGGTTTATCTGCAGGCTGGCGCCTTCCAAAGCCAGACTGATGCTGAAAACCTCAAG
>JBKJMK010000200.1:0-15835 GCA_046596005.1 Usitatibacteraceae bacterium
CCCCTCTGATCTTTGGTCAGTGGGGCATTTTTATTGCTGACCGCGCACATTAGTTTAAAAATTCATGATGTGTGCCAGGTGGGCCGGCTACAGGCAAAGGCAATAAAAATGCCCCTCTGACCAAAGATCAGAGGGGCTGAATCCATGCCATTGGCACGGAGGAGGAGACGTTCCCGGACACTCAGTGGGGTGTTTCGGTCCGGGGTAGAAATTCTAGGTGCTGGCACAGCGGCTTCTGGCTTTTTTGACGCTTAAACGCAGCAAATCGGGCTGTCATCGCATTTGAAATCCAGATAACCACGCGCTGCGCGCTAATCCACGCCTCACCGAGGCCATTGCCAATCACCTCGCCAATCATGGCGCTGCGCGTCAGCCTTGCATCACGGATCTGTTTTTCAAATCCTGTAAATACGTCAGGTCTAAATTCGTTCATATGTGCTCCTTACAAAGCCAACTTCCCGATACAGGGCAAAATGCCCAGCGATCAACAGCGAGGATTTCAGCGACCCAGCCAGATCATTAACATTGCGGCTGCCAATAACACGCCCATTACCGTTGATGCCGTGACCAGTCCCTCAGCGTCGAGACTACCGCCATCGTTAGCGTGTCCATTTGCAATTTCAGCTTGAATAAAATCGCGTTCCATTTGGTCTGTCATTTTCATCGCACACCTTCCTTCGTGACTGTTGTACTGACTGTATTTGCTGCATTGCACAAGACACAAGATAAGGACGTGCCTCGTATTTATCCAATCGTATGTTTGGATGTATGCCATCGATTTTTCTTATGCCACCCTCAAGTATTTGTTGCGTCGCAACATTTAGGCATAGAATGAGCTTTGATCAGCCGTCGGGAATACCTTGATGGAGCTATATCAGCTACGCAGCTTCGTTGCCATCGCCGAACTTGGGCAACTCACCCGTGCGGCCGAAAAGCTGCACGTGAGCCAACCTGCGGTTTCCGCGCAACTAAAAGCGCTCGAGGACAAACTCGGTTTAGCATTGTTCGAGCGCACTGCAAATGGAATGATATTGACTGCTCCTGGCGCACGCTTGCTGGCGGAAGCGGAAAAAGTATTAGCGGCCGCCCGCGATATGCAAAACGTGGCGCTTTCCTTCAAAGGCGAACTCGCGGGCAAGGCGAGTATCGGCACCTTAAGCGACCCCAACATGACTCGCATCGGCGAGTTCATGAGTGCTGTACTAGCCCGTCATCCGCTGTTGGAGATGGAGTTGCATCAAGGCGTCACGGGCGTTGCGTTGGACAATGTGCGCGACGGAATTCTTGACGCGAGTTTCTATTACGGTGACTTGAGGTATCCGAGTGTGCAGGGTCTGCCGCTTCGGCGTTTAGTCTTCAGGGTTGTCGCACCAGCGGCTTGGGCCGATCGATTGCGCATTTCCGGGTGGGAACAGGTCGCCGCGATGCCGTGGATTATTCCGCCGCCCATCAGCAGCCATCATCAGCTTGCGCACTCACTAATGCATCAGCATGGTGTCACACCGGGACGTGTGGTTGAAGCAGATCAGGAGGCAGTGATTGCATCGCTAGTGGTGTCAGGTGTCGGCATTGCCCTGATGCGCGAAGAGATCGCTTTAGATAAAGCAGCTGCCGGCGAAATCTGCATTTGGAACGATGAACAAATCGACACGACGCTCTGGTTCGCCACACTGCGCCAGCGCGAAAGTGACCCCGTCATCCAGGCGCTTATCGAAATACAGCGAGACCTGTGGGCAGTACCTGCCAATACTAATCGGGCATGAAATATTCAGACTAATCGATATCGAGAAACTGCGCTTCGAACTCGGAGGGCGGCAGCGGCTTGCAAAAAAAGAATCCCTGATACTCGTCACATTCCAGATCGCGCAGTATGCGGTATTGGCTTTCGTTTTCAACGCCCTCTGCGATTACGTTAAGCTTCAGACTATGTGTCATCGCAATGATGGCGCGAATGATGGCCTCGTCATTCGGATCGGTGCCAATATCGCGGACGAACGATGAGTCGACCTTGATCGAATCGACTGGCAGCTGTTTAAGATAGGAAAGCGAGGAGTAGCCGGTACCGAAATCATCGATCGCAAGGCCCAATCCCATATCACCCAGTTGTTTGAGCAACGCCGCGGTATCGGTCATATTTTTCAGGAGCATGCTTTCAGTCAACTCCAACTCTACCGTGCGCAGATCGAGTGAGGTGGCATTTGCTGCCTGTGCGATCACGCGCACCAAGCGATCGCCGTCAAACATCTGCCCCACCGATATGTTCACCGCGAGTCGAATATCGCGGCCACTTTTCTTTTGCCATTCCGCCACCTGGGCAAATGCGTGTTCGAACACCCATTCGCCCATCGGCACGATGAGGCCGGAGTCTTCGGCCACGCCGATAAATTTGTCCGGTGCGAGCAGACCGTGACGCGGATGTTGCCAGCGAATAAGCGCCTCCACACCGGTAATCTTGCCGGTCTTGAATGACACACGCGGCTGATAGTGCAACTGCAACTCGTCCCGACGCAGAGCGAGCCTAAGATAGTTTTCAATCGACAATCGCTCCTGTGCCTTGGCGTTCAATTCATGAGAGAAAAACTGGTAGTTATTGCGGCCCTTCGCCTTGGCGTCGTACATCGCCACGTCTGCATGTTTCATCAAAGTTTTAGGATCCGGCCCATCCGTTGGGTAAATGCCGATGCCGATGGAGCAAGAGGTAGTGAGGTGGTGCGAGTTGATCATGATCGGCGAGGCCAGGGCCGCGATCATTTTTTCTGCGACATGTTGCGCACCCTCATGCACGTCGCCTTTCTCGCTGCCCGGCAAGTTCTCCAGAATTACCGCGAATTCGTCACCGCCCAACCGCGCCACCGTATCGCTGACGCGCACGCACGCGGCCAGTCGCGCCGCGACTCTCTTGAGCAACTCGTCTCCAACATCATGGCCGAGCGAATCGTTAATCGTTTTGAAGCGGTCCAGGTCGATAAACATGAAGGCCAAGCCCGCTTGCTTGCGGGCGGCATTCGCGACCCCCTGTTCGAGCCGGTCGTTGACCAACATGCGATTCGGCAGGCCCGTGAGCGGGTCGCGCGTGGCGAGGAACTCAACACGTTCTTCGGCACGCTTTCGCTTGGTGATGTTGGCGGTTGTGCCGGTCATGCGCAGCGGAAGTCCACTTTCATCGCGTTTGGTCACCTTGCCTTTCGAATGCAACCACACCCACTCTTCCGTATCTCCGGGTACACGATACTCGCACTGAAAATCGTCAACAGTGCCTTTTGCCGCGGCCATCACCCCCGCCTCGAAGCGCTCCCGATCATCAGGATGGCTCCACGCGACGACCTCATCCTTGGAATACACGGTGCCCGTATTTTCCGTTGTTCGCGCGCCAAGTAATGCGCGCCAGTTCTCGCTGAAAAATACCTGATTGCTGGCAAGATCCCAGTCCCAAATGGCAAGGCCTGAACCGACGAGCGCCAGGTCGAGCCGCTCTTTGGCTCTGGTTACCTCGCGCTCCGCTCGCTTTTGATCGGAAATATCGCGACCGACGCTAATACAGTAGCGCTGTCCGTCGAGGTCCACTGCCCGACCATAAATAGCGTGGGGTATTACTGCACCGTCTTTGCGAAGCATATAAGCCTCGATTGCAATTTCTTCGCCGTTGTCAAAGATACGACGAATCGCATCAGCCACCAACGCGCGATTCTGCTCGCCAATAAAATCCAGCGCGCGCATTTGTTGCATTTCGGCCGTAGTGTGCCCCGTGGTAGTGGCAAATTGCTCGTTCCACCGTGCCATCTTGCCGTCTCGTTCGAACATAAAGAAAGTCCCCGACAAGCTCTGAATCGCGGCATCAGAAAAATCTTTTTCGTAACGAACCTTGGCTTCGCTTGCTTTGCGTGTGGCAATTTCGTCCTCGAGCACCTGTTCGAGCTGGACAAACTCTCTCGTTAGGCGATCAGTCCGTTGTCCGACTGGCGCATCGCCCTCAGCGACTGTCAGGGCAGCGTTTTTCTCGACGTGACGCTCGCTGCGCGCCTCGAGTCGAGCCTCCAATCGCGCCTGTGTAAGTCCGGCCAGGTTTTTAAGTGCCTCCAATTCCGGTGCGACAACCTCCCTCGAAACAGTATCAAATACCGACAAGACGCCAAGCAATTCGCCAGCGGGTGAGAAGATACCACTACCGGCATAGAAGCAGATGTGTGGCGGACCGGCCACAAGGGGGTGATCACAAAAGCGCTTGTCGGCCAGCATATCCGGAATGACAAAAACAGTTGGGCGACGCGGCGTTGCGGTAAAAGCGGGTTGGAAAAAACACCGTTCCTGCGCCAGCGCGTGAAACGGCAGTCCGATGTCCGCTTTGAACCATTCCCGCACAATGGGCCGCATCTCGCCGCCATCGTTACCCGGCGCACCAGCGAGAACTAAGGATTTGTCGCGTTCAAAAAAAGAAATGGCCGCCATCGTCGTACCAAAGGCTTTTGCTGCGCGTTGTGCCAAATCGTCAAAAGCAGGTTCTGGTGGCGTATCGAGAATACAGTAACGAGTCAAGCCGTCTGTGTCTGAATTCGGCAACGGATCGGGGGCGTTCATCAGGAAAACGCGGCCTTAGCCAATGTCAGCAACAACTGGCGCGTGATCCGATGGACGTTCAAGTTTCCGCGGTTCAACGTCAATAATACTTGACGTGCAGCGCGCCGCGAGACCTGCAGTCAATAGAATATGGTCAATCCGCAAACCAAGATTACGCCGGAACCCGTTCATCCGGTAATCCCACCAACTGAAGCTTTTTTCCGCTTGATCGAAGAGTCTGAAGCTGTCGACAAATCCCAAGTTAATTAGCCCGCGAAAGGCATCGCGTTCGGCGACGGTACAAAGCACCTGTCCTTCCCATGCTTTCGGGTCGTAGACATCGCGATCATCCGGGGCGATGTTGTAGTCGCCAAGTAACGCGACATCCCCATATTCGGCAATTGTTTCGCGCATGTAAGTCTGTAACGCGGGGAGCCACTGCAACTTGTAAAGGTATTTTTCGGATTCGACGGTTTGCCCATTCGGGACGTAGGCAGATACAACGCGCACGCCTTCAATGGTGGCGGCGATCACGCGCTTTTGGTGGTCATCGTAACCAACGATGTCTTTGCGTACATCCTCGGGCCGTGCGCGTGAAATGATGGCGACGCCGTTGTAGGTTTTTTGCCCATTGAATACGGCGTGGTAGCCAATGTCGTCAAAGGCACCTATTGGAAATTTTGCGTCCTCCATTTTCAATTCCTGGAGACACAACGCATCCGGCTGATGGGTTTTTAGCCATTCGATCACGTGCCCAAGGCGCACATTGAGAGAATTAACGTTCCAGGCGGCGAGCTTCAAGCTTACTTGTTCACTTGTGGAGGCACGACTGTCGGGCCAGCTTTGGTAGCATCCTGCCGCACATTCGGATTAAAACGTGGATACCCTGCCGCATTGAGCGCATTATTCCAGCCATCTTCTTCATAGCCCTGAATGCTGTTTGCACCGATGACGATGGTCGGTACTTGCAATGCACCCACCAGCGCCTTCAACGCGGTAGCCGCAGCAACATCGGTCTCCGGATTTTTTTCAGCGAATGGAATGCCGCGTTTAGCCAGCAATGCCTTCGCATTGGCGCATGCTTCGCCGCAACTATTCGCGTAAAGCGTGACTGGATTGTTCTTCATTGCGGTCGAAACGCCAAAGGGCAAGGCCTCCTGTTCGATCACGCTGTCCTGGAATTTTTTTGTCTGGATACTTTTCACCTCGGCCGGCGGCGGTAGCCTGTCTCCATAATGCACTTTGCCGTCTTTATCGACCCAGCGATAAATTTCCTGCGCACTTGCCGCTGTTGAGAGCAGCAACGATAACGCAAAAAATCCGCACGTCATGTGGGTGGCGATGCGAGAGATAAAACACATATTGATGCGGACCGCAGAATTAAGCATGGCGGACATTTCCTGGATGACTTTCATTTAACTTCCTCCATCATGCAGTTTGCTGGCTACGGCGCGATCGATTCAAGCCGCTAATTTCATCCCATTATGCCGCAACAACGCCGCCATCTCTGGCTTCCTGCCTCGGAAAGCGGTGAACGAAGCAAGAGCTGGGCGGCTGCCGCCGCGCGCCAGTACTTCACGCCGGAAACGGGCACCGGTTTCGGGATTGAGCACACCAGTTTCCTCGAACGCAGCGAAGGCATCGGCAGACAGCACCTCCGCCCATTTATAGCTGTAATATCCAGCTGCATAACCACCGCCAAAAATATGAGCGAAGGCGTGAGTTGATCGATTAAAGTCGGGGTACTTCATCACCGCCACCTGATTGCGAACGCTATCCACTACAGACTGTAGATCGGCATTGCCGCCATCAAAGCCGGTTTCCGTGTCGATGTGCAGTAGCAAGTCCAACAAGCTGAATTCCAGTTGCCGTACGAACTGCATACCAGCCTGGAAATTCTTCGCGTTGATCATTTTGTCGAACAGCTCCCTCGGCAATGTGGCTCCGCTATCAACATGCTGAGTCATGTGCGTCAGCACCTCCCATTCCCAGCAGAAGTTTTCCATGAACTGGCTCGGCAGTTCCACCGCATCCCACTCCACACCGTTTATACCTGACACGGAAAGCTCATCAACCTCGGTCAGCAGTTGATGCAAACCGTGACCGAACTCGTGGAACAGCGTGATGACTTCATCATGCGTGAACAGTGCAGGTTTGTCGCCGACAGGGGCCGCAAAATTGCAGTTGAGGTATGCGACCGGGTGTTGAACAAGGTTATTTTTGCGACGGCGATTAATCGCGTCATCCATCCACGCGCCACCGCGCTTGGCATCGCGTGCGTAAAGATCAAGATAAAACTGACCGAGTAATTGACCAGACTGATTCATGAGATCAAAAAAACGCGCGTCCTTGTGCCAGGTTTCGGCATGTGCTGCTTTCACCGTCAATCCATAGAGCGTTTCGACAACGCGAAACAACCCCGCCAATACTACTGGTTCCGGAAAATACTGCTTTACGTCGTTGTCCGAAAACGCATAACGCTGCTCGCGCAGTTTTTCTGAAGCGTAAGCCACATCCCACGCTTCCACTTCCGCGAAGTTAAGCTCGCGTTGCGCGAAACCGGTCAGTTCATTCCAATCCTGCTCTGCAAAAGGCTTGGATTTTTTGACCATGTCTTCGATGAAGGCAATGACCTCTGCCGGGGTTTCGGCCATTTTGGTGGCGAGCGAAACTTCCACGTAATTTTTGTAGCCCAATATCAATGCCATCTCTGTCCGCAGTTGCAGTATCCGCGCAATCACATCGCTGTTATTGAATTTTGGGTTGGCACCAAGCGACGATGCGCGCGTGACATAGGCGCGATACAAGCGTTCCCGCAAAGGGCGAAATCCGGCGTATTGCATCACCGGCCCATAACATGGCTGATGCAAGGTGAGCTTCCAGCCAGGCATACCATCTTTGACAGCTGCCTCGCGCGCGACCGCCTTTACGTCGGCAGGTAAGCCTGTGAGTTCTGATTCGCTTTCCACAAAATACGCGAAGGCATTGGTGGCGTCGAGAACGTTATCGTTAAACGTCGACATCAAGGTCGAGAGTTCTTCCTGTATCGCCTTGTAACGCGCCTTTTTGTCTGGCAGCAACTCTGCGCCGCCCAAGCGAAAATCGCGCAATTCATTTTCAAGCGCTTTTTTCTGCGCGGTGCTTAGGGTAACTGTGGCAAAAGTATCCGAAGAAGCGCTTATTTGCTGGTATTTGGCAAACAGTCGCTCATCCTGCGAGAGCGCTGTCCAGAATGCAGTCAGCGTTGGCAACATACCGTTATAAATATCACGCAGTTCGGGTGAATTAACGACCGCGTTCATGTGCCCGACCACACCCCATGCGCGTGACAGCCGCTCAGTCGCGTCATCGAGCGGCGTTACAAAATTTCCCCATGTTGGGGGCACGATGGAAGTGGCGACGTATTCCACGGTCGCGCGCGCTTCGGTAATCAATTGCTCAATGGCCGGTTTGACGTGTGCAGGCGTAATAGCGGAAAAACGCGGCAGTGCGGAAAAATCGAGGAGAGGATTCATGGGCTTATGGTTTTACAGTGACAAATAACGTGGGAAGGATCGACACAGGGATCACATTATAAAACGGCCCCCGCAGGCGCGCGGGGCTAGTCCCCCCTACGACTGGAAAACCAACTTCCCATCTACCATCGTGTGTGTAACGCGGCCCTCTAACTCGCGCCTGAGATACGGCGAATTCTTTCCCTGGCTGCGAAGCGTTTGTGCAGTCACCGCCCAGAACGCCTTGGGGTCGAAGATGCAAATGTCAGCCGGCTGCCCGACAGCCAGTGAGCCTGCGGCGAGGCCAAGCAAACGTGCGGGATCCCCACTGATTTTTCTCAGCGCAAACGGTATCGCTACTTTGGCTTGCTCCGCCCATTTAAGCGTTAACGGTAGCAATAGCTCGAGGCCCGTTGAACCTGGCAGAGCCTCGCCGAAAGGAACATTCTTGGCGTCATCATCATGCGGTGTGTGATCCGAACAAATCGCATCGATTGTATCGTCTGTCACGCCACGCGAGAGCGCATCGCGATCCAGAGGGCTGCGCAGTGGTGGCGCGAACCGATACTGCGAATCGAAATAACCAATATCACGGTCCGTTAGCAAAAGGTGGTGAATGCCGACGTCGCAGGTGATGGGCAACCCGTCCGCCTTGGCCGCCCGCACCAAGTCCACACCCATCCGGCTGGAAAGGCGCGCCAGATGCACCTTGGCACCGGTCTCACGCATGAGAATGGTGATAGTGGCGATGGCCACTGTTTCTGCGCTGACCGGAATACCCGCCAGCCCAAGACGCGATGCGACTTCACCGTCGTGCGCGATGCCGCTGTTTGCCATGTGCGAATCTTCGGCACGCAACCATACGGTGTAGCCATAAGTTGCGGCGTACTGCATTGCGCGGCACAGCGTGTTGGTGTTGATGATGGGCTTGTCGGCATTGAAAAACCCGACGCAGCCAGCTTCGGTCAATTCGACCATTTCGCTTAAACGTTCGCCGTGCAGACCAACGGTGAGCGCGCCTAGCGGATAGACCCGGGTTTGGTGTAGCGCATCAGCGCGCCGCTTCAACATTTCAACCAAACCCGGCTCATCGAGCACCGGATCGGTATCGGGCGGACACAACAGTGAAGTAACACCGCCCGCCACTGCTGCCAGCATCTCGCTCTCCAGCGTTGCCTTGTGTTCAAATCCGGGCTCGCGCAGACGCGCTGATAAATCCACCAGCCCCGGACAAACAATTTTGCCAGTGGCGTCAATGATTCTGTCGGCCTTGAATGCCGGGGGTGCGACACTGACTGCGGCAATTTTTCCATCGGCAATAAAGAGCGATTGCACGGCGTCGAGATTTGCGGCAACGTCGATCAGGCGACCGTTGACAATTTGGAACTTCATGCGCCCACCACCGTTGCCATCACCGCCATGCGCACTGCAATTCCGAATGTTACCTGTGGAAGTATCACACTCTGCCGACCATCGGCGATCAGTGAATCAATCTCCACGCCACGGTTCATTGGACCCGGATGCATCACGATCGCGTCCGGCTTTGCGCGCGCGAGTTTTTCGGAAGTCAGTCCATAACTCTTGAAAAATTCATGCGCACTTGGCAGCAGCGCGCCGTTCATTCGCTCGTTCTGCAAGCGCAGCATGATGACGACATCGCATCCTTCCAGCCCGCGGCGCATATCATGAAACACCGAGACACCCATCCGCGCCACATCGGTCGGCACTAGCGTTTTCGGCCCGATCACGCGCACGTCGGGGCAACCGAGCGTGGTTAGCGCGTGGATATCGGAACGCGCAACTCGCGAGTGCAACACGTCACCGACAATCGCGACACTCAAATTATGGAATTGTTTTTTGTAGTGGCGAATGGTGTACATGTCGAGCAGGCCCTGCGTTGGGTGTGCATGCCTGCCATCGCCTGCATTGATCACCGCGATACCGGGCTTTACATGCTGCGCAATCAAGTGCGCAGCGCCCGACTCTGCATGCCGCACCACGAACATGTCGGCATTCATCGCAGCGAGATTGTCGACAGTATCGAGCAGCGATTCGCCTTTGGTGGCGGACGAGGCGTTGATATTGAGATTGATCACATCAGCCGACAGGCGCTTGGCGGCAATTTCAAAGGTGGTGCGGGTGCGGGTTGAGTTTTCAAAAAAGAGATTGAATACTGACTTGCCGCGCAGAATCGGCACCTTTTTCACCTCCCGGTCACCGACGCTGACGAACTGATCAGCTGTTTCAAGCAGGGCTTCGATGAGACACTTGGGCAGACCTTCGGTGCTCAGCAGATGCTTCAGCTTTCCATCGGCGGTAAGTTGGGGGTTGAATGTCAGCGCCATGATTTCTAGTTGCTCTTCGTCAGCTGATGCTTGGTTCGCACATCAAACCGCAAATGATTGTTGTCGTTCGTCAATACCAGCTCCTGAGCCGCATCGAGCGTCATGGTCGCGCCAATATAGTCGGCGGCAAATGGCAGTTCTCGCAGCCCGCGATCAACCAGTACGGCAAGTTTCACGCTCGCGGGGCGGCCAAAATCGAACAGCTCATTCAACGCCGCCCGCAAGGTGCGGCCGGTATTGAGCACATCGTCGACCAGCAAAATATGGCACCCGTCAATATTGACCGGCATGTCGGTGGATTTTTTCTGCGGGTGCAGGCCAATCCTGCTGAAATCGTCGCGATGCAGGGTCACGGCCAGTGACCCTAGCGGCGGCACTGCCTTGAGCATATGATGCAGCCTCTCTGCGACCCACACGCCACCGCTATGAATGCCCACCACAGCCGTATCGTCGGAGAGCGTGCCAATCCTGGTGGCGAGTGCTGCAACGAGCTGCTCGGCATCAAGCTGCATTGCGAATCCTTTCATCAAGATAACTTTGCAGAATTACCTGTGCCGCAACTGCATCGATTTCTGCTTTCTGCGCGATGCCCCTGACGCCGCGTGCCGCCAACAAGCTGCTGGCCTCATTTGAGCTTAAGGTTTCATTGACGTACTCCACCGGCAGGCAAAATTTTTCCCTCAGGCGGTTACCGAATTTCTTCGCCAGATGGGCCACCTCATGCGGCTTGCCATCCGCATGTTCAGGCTGACCGACGACAAAGCTCGCCGGTTGCCACTCAGCCACAAGTTTCTCTATCGCACCCAAGCGCGCCACGTTTGATTCGACGTGCAAGGTCGTCAAGGCTTGGGCTTGCGATGTGATGGTATTGCCCACGGCGACGCCAATGCGTTTTTCACCAAAATCGAAACCGAGAATCGTCTGTGCGGTTTGCATGATTAAATTAGCCCGCGCTGGTTATGCATGACCGGCAACATCGGATAAATTTCCATAGTTGAGCCCCAGTAAACCCATCGCCGCGGTCACTTGCGCCTCACTGGGCAGATCGAAAATCAATGCTGTTTTGGCCTCGACGGTCAGCCAGCCGTTGCGCTTGATCTCTTCTTCAAGTTGCCCCGGTGCCCAGCCCGCATATCCCAATGTCACCAACACGCGTTTGGGGCCACTACCGTCGGCCATCGCCTCAAGAATGTCTTTGGACGTGGTCAGCCCGGTATCGTCGTCGATCTTGAGGGTAGAGTTCCAGTTGCCTAGCGGCTGGTGCAATACAAATCCGCGATCCATCAAGACTGGTCCGCCGAAATGCACGGGTTCCATTGTCAAAGCTTCGTCTTTTAGCACGATGTTGACCTGCTCGAACAAACTACCCAGGGTGACATCGATAGGCTTGTTGATCACCAGACCGATTGCACCCCGTTCCGAGTGTTCGCAGATCAGGGTCAGGGTTTTGGAAAAATACGGGTCGGCCATGCCGGGCATGGCGATGAGGAAATGATTGGTAAAATTAATGCTGTTCACTAAAGCGAAATTTTACCCGTTTACCGCGTTCTTGACTATGCCTGATCGATGCCTACCCCACCGTTAACTGCTGCGCTGTTCTGGTTTCGCCGCGATCTGCGTGTAACTGACAATGCAGGGCTCTATCACGCCCTGAAATGCACACGTCACGTGTACTGCGTGTTTGCGTTTGATCGCGAGATCCTCGACATCCTGCCCGACAAACAAGACCGTCGCGTCGAGTTCATCTGGGAATGCGTTCGTGAGCTGGGGCTCGCTATTGAACAACTGGGCGGCGGATTGATCGTTCGTCACACGCGCGCCGTTGACGAAATCCCGAAATTGGCACATGAACTCAACGTCGACGCCGTTTTCACCAACGAAGACTACGAGCCGCAGGCCATCGCACGCGATTTGCTCGTACGCGACAAACTCATGCAACACGATATCGGCTTTCACAGCTTCAAAGACACGGTGATTTTCGAGAAAGACGAAGTGCTCACACAGGCCGGTGGCACTTACAGCGTGTTTACACCGTATAAAAACGCGTGGCTAAAGCAGCTGGATGTGCGCCAGCTCAAACCCTATCCCGTCGAAAAATACCGCGCGCACTTTGCCAGGCCGCTGACGACAAAAAAATTGATGCCACTGGAAGCGCTTGGATTTGTGCGCACCAATCTGAAAGCGCTCGGCATAGGAGGCGGTGAAACTGCGGCGCGAAAATTACTGACGGACTTTGTCAAACGCATCGATGACTACAAGACCGCACGTGACTTTCCGGCGTTGAAAGGCGTTTCGTATCTATCGATCCATAACCGTTTCGGCACCGTTTCCATACGGGAGTTGGCGCGAACCGCCCATGCCCGGTCGTTAACATCGCAGCTGAATACAGGTGCTGCAACCTGGCTCTCCGAATTAATCTGGCGTGACTTTTATTTTCAGATTCTTTATCACCACCCGCATGCGGCGGTGTCGGCGTTCCGCCCCGAATATGACGCGATCATTTGGCCAAATAATAAAAATCTCTTCAACGCGTGGTGCGAGGCGCGAACCGGTTACCCCATCATCGATGCCGCAATGCGCCAGATAAACGCGACCGGCTTTATGCACAATCGCCTGCGCATGATCGTTGCCAGTTTTCTGGCCAAAGATCTGCTGATTGATTGGCGCTGGGGTGAAAAATATTTCGCCGACCACTTGAATGATTTTGATTTGTCCGCCAATAACGGTGGCTGGCAATGGGCCGCATCGACTGGCTGCGATGCGCAGCCGTATTTCCGTATCTTCAATCCAGTCACGCAATCTGAACGCTTTGATTCTCAGGGTAAATTCATTCGCCGCTATTTGCCGGAACTCAAGAACATACCGGACAAGTTCATCCACGCGCCTTGGACGATGCCCGAATTGGCGCAGCAAGCGTGTGGCGTGATCGTTGGAAAGCACTATCCGGCACCGATTGTCGATCATGCGACACAGCGATTGGCGGCGCTGGCGCTGTACGGGACTGTGAAAAACAAACTCTAGATCTGGCGCGGATTTCGAGATGTTTATGCCCTGTAATCCGCGCCAGTGATAGAGTTTGTCTACTTTAATAGTTTTATATTTTGCAACTCGCCGCCTTTTCATATGACTGGTAATGTGTCTCTGCATCCACGCGCAAACGTCTTTCGTACCGATTAAAGCTTCCACCACACTCCCTTCGTTTTTCAGGACGCCTCCCATGAAACTGCTTGCTTCGTTATTCACCACGATGGTTTTTTCGCTGTCCAGCGCCGCCGTATCTTCCCAGTCCCTCAAGCCGCTTGAGTTTGGCGTCGGCCTGTTTCAACCGGACAAGGAAAAGAACGACGCAACATACAAGCCGTTGGCCGACTATCTGGCCAGGCAACTCGGCCGCGAGGTGAAATTGCGTACGGTGGATTCCTGGGAAGGGCTGGCAAAATCTTTGGCATCCGGGGAGACTGATATGGCGCTAATGGGTCCATGGGGCTATGTGCTCGCCAATCATCAGGCTGGTGCTCAGGCCGTCGCGACGATCCTCTACCAAGGCAAGCCGGAGTACTTTGCAATCATGGTCACCAACCCGAGGAGTGGCATCAACAAAATCGATGACATGAAAGGCAAGACCTTCGCCTTTGGCGACAAAGGCTCCACTTCGGGCTACCTGATTCCAAATCACGAATTCATGATGCGCGGCATCGACCCTGAGAAATTTTTCTCCAAGGTGATATACACCAAGCATCAGGCGATTGAAACGCAGGTCACGCGGGGCGAACTCGATGCCGGTGCCGATTACAACAGGAACCGCGATGCGATGATTGAGCAGGGTCTGATCAAGGCTGCCGATTCGCACATCATCTGGACGTCAGCGCCATTGCCAAATGACGCACTGGCGTTGTCGAAGGAATTGGCAAAGGACAAAGTATTTACGGCCAAATTAGTGGCTGCACTCGAAGCCGTGGGCGAGGCCCTGAAAACGCAACCGAATCTGCTGCCGAGTAACTACACCGGCTTTGTCGCAAAAGACAATAAATACTACGCGCCGATTCGCGATGCGGGCCTGGCGACGGGAAAACTTACGCCGGTGAGGAAGTAACCATCGGGTGAACAGAGATAGCGGATGGTGAAAGTAAGCGGCGCGCAACGGCGCATACTCACCCGCATGATCGAAGTAATGAATTGGGAGCGCCAGTAATTTCATGAAGCCGGACTCAATACCCACGACCACCACCGAATGTCTGGGTCACCCTGCGCCAATGGGCCGGGTGTCGCGCGGGTCTGCGCCCGGCGGTTTCTCCAGTCGCAAAAGTGCCGTCATGTTACTGGCATACGCGGTACTGGTGCTGGTGTGCGTCGCAAGCCTCGTTAACGCCGGCGATTTCTCGTTTGGACGTAAACCATGGGAAAACCTCGTGACCACCGCAGGCGAGCTTTCAAGACCTAGCTTTCTTGACGTGTGGTTCGGGAACCCGAATCTCGAATACACAGCGGATGATGGCCGCGTACTGCGCGTGGAAGATCAGCGTGTCGTCGAAGCGAAATTCCTGATGGGTCTTATTGACGCGATCTGGACGACGCTGAAAATTGCCACGTTGGGATCGTTGCTCGCCGCCATCCTCGGTGCGCCGCTAGGGTTCCTCTCGGCAAAAAACATGCACGCACCGGTGCCACTGGCGTGGATTGCCCGTCGTGTTCTCGATGTGGCGCGCTCCATTCATACGCTCGTGTTTGGGTTGCTGATAGTCGGCATCGTCGGGCTTGGGCCCATGGCAGGCATTCTCGCCATTGCGCTGCATTCGATGGGAACCTGGGGAAAGCTCTACGCGGAATCAATCGAGACGCTCGACATGCAACCAATCGAAGCGGTCCGCGCCACCGGTGCCACGTCAGTACAGGTTTTCTTGTTCGCGGTGTGGCCGGCCTTGTTGCCGAATTTCCTGTCGAACCATCTCTATATCTGGGAATACAACATCCGCGATTCCACGGTGCTGGGATTGATCGGCGCTGGTGGATTGGGGCTGCTGGTATCGGAAGCGGTTTCGCTGTTTCAGTGGGGACGGCTGGCGACGATACTGATCGCGATTGTCCTGTTGGTGGTGGCGTTTGATGCGCTGTCCCGGAAGGTGCGTAGCGCGGTGCTTTGAGCCCTACCTCTTCGTCCGGATTGGCGCCGCAAAATCCAAGCTACAAGCACTAACCACCAGCACAGGCGCGGCGTGTAGGCTGAAAAGCCTTCAACAAGGTCGTCAATGCTGGAGTTTGCGTTTTTGCGTGGGCTAATTTTAGTGATGATTGGTCCGCGCTCTGCGGATTAGTGCAAGATTTCCCCGGTTTCTATCTCCCGTCCCCGCAATTCGTCCCGCATCTTCTGCAATCCGGCCCCGATCAATGGCGAAGGGACTGGTGTGATCGCTATTCTTCACCCATCTACTGTTCACGCCATCC
>JBKJMK010000314.1:0-6741 GCA_046596005.1 Usitatibacteraceae bacterium
TAACTGGTGACAGCGATCACGCATGGGGGGAGTTCCTCGTCGAGGAAGGGGTTGTCGATGGTGCGGAATACAAGCAGAAAAATGATTTTTACTGGGCCCAGTACAAATCGGGCACGCTCGATATTCGCGAATATCTTGCCTTCACACTCGCGTCCATTGCGGGCAAGTCGGCGGCGGAATTGGTACCCTTGCATCAACGCTACATGGCAGCGAGAATCGAGCCGATGATCGGACCAAAGGCGCTGGCGTTGCTGGCCAATCACACGGAAGATCTTTGCGCCATTGTCACCGCGACCAATGCGTTCATTACTGCGCCGATTGCCGTGCGCTTCGGCGTGTCGCATTTGATCGCCTGTGATGTGGAGATGGTCGATGGCCGTTATACTGGACGCCCAATAGGCGAACCATCTTTTCGGGACGGCAAGGTCACGCGTGTCAGGCAATGGCTCGGGACGATGGGCAGGCAGTTACAGGATTTTGACCGCAGCTATTTTTACAGCGACTCGCATAACGACCTCGCCTTGATGAAAGCAGTCACTCATCCGGTCGCTGTAGACCCCGATGACAGCCTGAAGGCACATGCCCAGGCGAATGGCTGGCCAGTTATTTCGACAAGATAAAGACAACGAGTGATCAAGAAATTTATTGAAAAAGTATTTGGCGCGAAAGGAGGCCGCAAACAAGTGGTCGCCAAGGAGCGCATTTACACGCGGGACGAACACGGCATTCGCAGGGATGAGCTCTCGAACGCCGCCATCAGCGTGTGCGAGGGGTTGCATAAAGCAGGCTACAAAGCCTTCGTTGTCGGTGGCGCAGTCAGGGATTTGCTGTTAAACCGTCACCCCAAAGACTACGACGTTGCCACCGACGCAACCCCTGAGCAAGTGCGCAGCGTGTTTCGCCGCGCACGCATCATTGGCCGGCGTTTCAAGCTGGTGCATGTCATGTTTCGCGATGAAACGGTGGAGGTCTCCACGTTCCGCGCCAATCACCCTGCCGCTGACGCTGACGAAAAAGATGGCCGTGCCGATGAGCATGGTCGGCTCCTGCGCGACAACGTTTACGGCAATCAGGGCGAAGACGCGATCCGTCGCGACTTCACCATGAACGCGCTGTTTTACGATCCGGAGCGCGAAGAAGTTTGGGATTACGTGAACGGACTTGCCGACATCAAGAAGAAACGTGTCGTGATGATCGGTGACCCGACAGCGCGCTATCGTGAAGACCCTGTACGCATGCTGCGCGCCGCGCGTCTCTCCGCCAAGCTCGGTTTCACGATCGATGTGGCGACCGAATCGCCGATTGCCGAACTCGCGCCGCTGCTTGACAATGTACCGACCGCACGGCTGTTTGACGAGATGCAGAAGCTGCTGTTTTCCGGGCACGCGCTCAACGGCATCGAGAAGCTGCGCTC
Source organism: Usitatibacteraceae bacterium (assembly GCA_046596005.1). Taxonomy (GTDB): domain Bacteria; phylum Pseudomonadota; class Gammaproteobacteria; order Burkholderiales; family Usitatibacteraceae; genus UKL13-2. The sequence continues at coordinate 1,415 of JBKJMK010000314.1, forward strand.
GTTAGGCCTGCACTTGGGGATACTGCCGGTGCTTGATGCGTTGTTCACTGATCCGGCGGCAAAAGCATTTTTGGTACTGGCGTTGCAACGTACCGATGAACGCATCGCGCAGGACAAGGGTGTATCGCCTGCGTTCTTGTTTGCGGCATTGTTCTGGTGGCCGATGGTGCAGCGCTGGCGTGTGCTTGAAGCCAAAGGTGTTCGGCCGTTGCAGGCCATGCATGAAGCGATGGACGACGTGCTCGATGCGCAACGCAAGACCCTCGCCGTGCCGAGACGGCTCGATCCACTGATCAAGGAACTGTGGCTTGCCCAGCCGCGTTTCCCGCTTCGTTCGCAGCGTCAGGCGTTCCGCACGCTAACGCATCCGCGCTTTCGCGCAAGCTACGATTTTTACGCCCTGCGTGCCGAGGCGGGTGACGCCGATAAAGAAATTGCCGCATGGTGGGAACGATTTCAATTCGCCGATGAACACGTGCAAGAGACCATGCTGTTGCCCGACGATGAACCGAAGAACAAGAAGCGCCGTCGCCGAAAGAAAAAAACTGCCGACAGTGGCGGTGCAAACGATAGCGATGGCGCGGTAGAAGTGAGTCCAAAAGCATCGACGGATGCCGCTTCATGACTTTCTCAGACGCCAATTTAAGCGCAATCCGCTCGATCGTATTTGTAGCGCTCGGCAGCAATCTGGATCACCCGGTCATGCACGTGCAAGGCGCGCTGCGCGATATCGACGAACTGCCCGAGACAGCGCTGGTGAAGGTTTCTTCGCTGTATGAGACTGTGCCGGTGGGTATCAAGGACCAGCCGGTGTTTGTAAATGCGGTCGCGCAGGTCGCAACGTTACTCTCCCCACATGATTTCCTCGCCCGCCTGCACGCAATCGAAGCGCAGCACGGACGAAACAGAAATAGTATCAGTGAAGAAAAAAACGGCCCGCGAACGCTCGACCTGGATATCCTCATATTCAACGATGCGCAAATTGAAGAGCGCGGTCTAACCGTCCCGCATCCGCGCATGCATGAACGTGCGTTCGTGCTGGTGCCGCTAGTCGAGATTGCGCCAGCGATAATCATTCCTGGAAAGGGTGTCGCGAAAGAATTTTTGGCGGCGCTGGATCGGACAGGGGTCACTGAGCTTGAATATGAAGACCAACCGGGGATTGGTTAGCTTGCGCACTAAAGCACCAAGCATAACGTTATGCAGAACGCCATTTGGTGGGCATTGCAGAGCATAAATGGCTGAAAAGCCGCGCCAGTTCCAGAGTTTGGTTCAGCCTTGAATGAATTTTCACCGGTCCCCCGGATTCGCGAAACGTAATCCGGGAACCCCCATGGGATATGTCAACCAATGCGGCACATTGAGAAATAGCACGCAATGAAATATCGCTATATCGTCGTGGAAGGCCCGATCGGCTGCGGAAAATCAACCTTGGCCCGCCTGCTCGCCGAGCATTACGGTGCCGAACTGCTGCTCGAGGATCCGAGTGCGAATCCATTCCTGCCGCTGTTTTATCGTGACATGAAGCGACACGCGCTTTCAACGCAAATGTTTTTTCTGTTTCAGCGCATCAATCAGCTGGCCTCGGTACGGCAGCCGGATTTATTTGACAAGAAAACCATCGCCGATTACATGCTGGCAAAAGATGCACTGTTTGCAAGGCTCACATTGGATGACAACGAGTTCAATCTGTATTCGCAACTCTACAATCACCTGAAGCCGCAGGCACCGACGCCCGACCTGGTGATTTATCTGCAGGCGTCGGTCGGACAATTGATGGCGCGCATTCAGCGACGTGCGCGACCGATGGAAAAGGGCATCAGCGAAGACTATCTGTTGCGCCTGTCGGAATCCTATACACGCCATTTCTACGACTACCGCGAATCTCCACTGCTGATCGTCAATAGCGATCCGTTCAATTTTGCCGGTAACCGCGAACACATGGAGATGCTGATCAAACGAATTGAAAACTTGCGCGGTGTGCGCGAGTACATCAACGCATCCTGATTGGCTTTCGATGGATATCGTTCACACCGTTGCTGAACTGCGTGCGCGCCTGAAATCGGCATCGTCCACCGGATTTGTGCCGACCATGGGAAGCCTTCACGCCGGGCACATTGGCCTGATGCGCATCGCGCGTGAACGTATCGGAACAACTGGCTGTGTTGTGGTCTCAATTTTTGTTAACCGGCTGCAGTTTGGTCCGAAGGAAGACTTCGGCAAGTATCCACGCACGCTGATTGCGGACTGCGAAAAATGTCGCGCGGCAGGCGTCGATGTTGTGTTCGCGCCGGATGAGTCAGAAATGTATCCGGAGCCGCAAATATACGTGGTGGAGCCCCCTGAAATTCAGCACATCCTCGAGGGCGCAGTACGACCCGGACACTTTCGCGGCGTGGCCACGGTGGTGCTTAAGCTGTTCAATTTGGTGCAGCCACAGTTGGCAGTGTTCGGCAAGAAGGACTATCAGCAAGGCCGTGTGCTCGACAACATGGTGCGGCAAGTGAATCTTCCCATCGAAGTGTTGCTTGCTGAAACGGTGCGGGCCGATGATGGCCTGGCGCTCTCGTCGCGCAACGGCTATCTGTCGGTAACGGAGCGCGCGGAAGCGCCACAGCTCAACCTCGCATTACGCGAAATAAAATCGGCGCTACAGCAGGGCAATCGCGAATTCGCCGCACTTGAAATGAACGCGCAAAACATGCTCGTGGCGCGGGGCTGGCAGCCGGATTACGTCACGATTCGCCGCCAGTGCGATCTGTTGGCACCGGCAACAGACGATCACGCGCTAGTGGTGCTTGCCGCAGCGCGCATTGGCGGCACACGGCTTATCGACAATCTTGAGATTGCAGTCTAGTTACGCCGCCCTCAGCGCATCCACAATTTTTAGGCGTGATGCCTCCATCGCCGGCAAAAACCCCCCGACGAATCCCATTACCAATGAGAACAACAATGTTTTCACGACGATGCCCGGCGTCAGCGTAAAACCAAATGCGAGCTGCGAAAACGATTGGAAGTTCAGGGTGGAAATCGAGATGAATTGCAGGAACGCCGCGAACAGCAATCCGGCAATACCGCCAACCAGCGCGAGCAGCAATGATTCCAGCAGAAACGCGGCGAGTATGGACGGTCGCCGAAAACCCAATGCCCGCAGCGTGCCGATTTCGGCTGTTCGCATGGCGACCGCCGAATACATGGTGATGGCGGCGCCAATCATGGCACCGAGTGAAAATATCACCGACAGCACGGTGCCAAGTATCGAGATAAACGTCGATAGCGCACGCGACTGGTCTTCGTAAAACAACTGCTCACGCTTGCCTTCAACGGTCAGGCGAATGTCACCCTCAACCAGCGTTTTCATCGCGTCAAAAGAATTGCTGTCGGCGAGCCTGGCAATTGCCGACGAGTAACCAGTGCGCCGAAACGCCTGCATCAGTTGTTCGCTGTCGCCCCAGACCTCGGAATCGAAGGCGCTCTTGCCGCCATCAAACATGCCGACGACCAGCCAGTCGCGCTGGGCAAATCGCAATGATTGGCCGATCGCCACACCCTCGAAATCTTCGAACACGCTGCGTCCGACCACGATTTCGGACGACCCGGGGCGAAACATGCGACCGCGCATTATTTTTACTTGTGGGCGCAAGGTCACTCCCATCGGCGGCAATCCACGCGTGACGATGTTGGAGAGTTTGTCCTGACCGCGTTTGGTCAATGACGTCAGCACCACGGCTTCCTTCGATACCATTGCCCGACCATCTGCGTCGCGGGCGATCTGCGGCAGGCTCTCAATGAGTGATGCCTGCTCGCGCGATACGCCGCTTTGTATTTCAGTCTCTGCCGCCTTCCTGATAAACATCACGTTATCGAAACTGCCGGTGCCGACCATCGTCTGCTTGAGGCCGGCATCGAGCATCAGCACGGCAGCAAAGACGAAAGCCACCAGCGCCATGCCGCCAGCCGTCAGGCTGGTGGTGAGCTTGCGCGTCCAGAGATTGCGAAATACGTATGAGAATGGAACCTTCATCCCGCGTGCCTTAACCCATCGACGATCTTGATATTGGCACTGCGCCAGCCCGGCACCAGCGCCGCCACCACGCCGACCACGAGCGCGCATGCGACCTGCATGACCACCGTCGTCGTGGATACGTTGAAGACTGCGAAAACCGCACCGGCCGGAGAGGCGGCAAACCCATGCGCCGCCGGGAACGTCAGCAGTATGCCGATGCCTGCGCCGATCAGTGCGAGCATCATGGCTTCGCCAAACACCAGCGCCGCCACAAATCCGGGCGAGAACCCCAGTGCCTTCAGTGTCGCGTATTCAGCCAATCGTTCGCGCGCCGTCATGGCCATGGTGTTGGCGACCACTGCCATGATGATAAAGATAACCACGAATGAGACCACGCGAATCGCCACCACGATGGCTTCTGACTGGGCGATAAATCCAAGCTGAAAGGATTTTTCTGTTTCGGTAAGTGTCTCGGCCAGGGAATTCTTGAACTCGGCATCGATGGTCCTGGCGATATCGGCGATGCGGCCAGGATCGGTCACTTCGATGTTGAAGATGCCGATCTGATCCGCCCGCCGCGGAAAGCGCTTGAGCAGGTATTCATTGATGTAATTCCACTGGAAATAAAATTGGCGCGTGATGGTGGTTTCATCTTTGCCGTCGAAGATGGCACGAATGGTGAACTGCCAGTTGCCGGGGAATATGGTGCCGCGAATGGGGATGACGTCGCCCACCTTCCAGCCGAACTGGTCTGCAAGTTTGCGGCCCACAATCGCGCCCTGGCGATCACGTTTGAAGGCCAGCAGCTCTTCGGGCTTCATCAGGAACTCAGGGTACATCTCGAAGAAATTGTCACTGTCCACCGCGAACTGGGGGAAGAAGTTTTTCGGTTCAATATAAATACCGCCGAACCACTGCGAATGCGCGACCGCCTTGACGCCGGGAACCGCCTTGATGCGATCACGATAGTAAGCAGGCATCGGGAACACCAGCGAAATCGCGTTGCGTGTCACCATGCGTGCCGCCGAGGATGCATTGGCACCAGCGAACCAGGCATCGACGACCGTCTGCAACAAGCCAAACGCAAGGATGGCAATGACCAAGCCAATGATCGTCAAGCTGGTGCGCAGCTTGGCGCGGAAGACATTTTTGAAAATGAGTTTGAGAAAATACATTTTTGTCTATTTGTTCACGTGGCGGCGGAAGCCCCCATCGGGATTCACGTCATCGCAGGGCACGACGGTTTTATGTAGCCCGGCAGCAGCGCAGTGTATTCCGGGAACTTCTGAACCATCAACGGCGGCCGCGCATTTCGCTGCGC
>JBKJMK010000444.1:0-5836 GCA_046596005.1 Usitatibacteraceae bacterium
ACAGTGCATCGTAATCGGCCCTTCGACCGCATGTGCCGGCAACCGCTTTCCGGCGGGCAACACGATTCGCATGACCTTGAGTTGGGCGTCACGCAGGACCGTGGTGGACTGCGTATCGACTAACGGCGCGCCTAGCGGTCGAAGGTCGACGATTTCGCCGGAAAACGCGTGGTGGAGTGCCATAAGCCGTGCCCCTTATCCGGGTTTGCCATCGAGACGCGCGCGCGTTAGCACCGGCCAATAGCTGATCGCGTACAGGCCCATGGCTGCCGCCCACAACAACGCCGACAACTGAACACTCGCCATATAAAACGCCGGCAACGCGATGCCGCCAAAGACGCGAACCAGCGCCGCCGCTTGTATCAGGAGAAACATCGTCAGCTCGAAACCATCCGCGACCAATATCCGCCCGGTGTGGCCGCGTGCGGTGCGCGTCATCATGCCCAAGGTCAGTCCGCCAATCGCGCCGATGGTAAGCGCGTGGGTGGCGTGGGTGCCTGCGAGCAGTTCCAACGCAAACAGGCCCCGTAATAGCAGATGCACAACGAGCCAGGCGTATGCGGCATGAAGTATCCACACCAGCGGCGCCGCAAAAGTACGCCACGGCTTCCAGAGCGCCAGCCTTGCGCCATGCAGTAGTGCGCCCGTCAGCGCAATCACGGCGATAACCACTTGCGGCAATTGCAGGAGATCGGCTGCAAAGAGCAAAATCACCGCGCCAAGGGCGAGCTTCTCTACCCATGCGTTGCGCGTCGCGTTGGTGCCGGGTACACCGTTGTTGGTAAACATCGGGATCACGCGACCGCCCATGACCGCCATGATAAACAACACGACATCCAGCGCGAGTTGCAGGCCCAGGCGCGGCGTGATGCCGACGTCAGGCCGCAGCGCGAGATGCACCACGAGGCTCAACACGCCCATCAGCACCAGCAGCCCAGCCAGAAAATAGTTGCGCAAATTGCGTGATCGCCACATTGGAATGCCGATTGCCACGGCAACCGCGACTGGAAATGCTGCATTTACGATCGCGGCCGTCAAGGTAAACGGCGTTAACACCAGGACCCTCCCACAGACCCAAAGTGCCGCCAATCCCATTAGCGGTAAACCGCTCGGCGTCGGCTGGTTCGTCCATGCGCGCACAGCCGTCAACAGAAAACCGGCGATAACGGCGGTGGTAAATCCAAACAGCATTTCGTGCGCGTGCCATACGGAGCCTTGCAAGTATGTGGAACGCAGCAGGCCCGAAAACTGCGCCGCCCAGAGCAGCACGCTCAGTGCACCGAAAACCGTCGCGAGCAGGTAGAACGGGCGAAAGCCGAGATTCCATAGCGCGAAGTGGCCTTTCAACGGCGTTTCGGATGGTACAGATTCATCGCTATTTTTCATGACCAACTTCTGCTGCCTGCCCGGAGGACCACAGCCAATTGCGGATTTCGGGCATGTCTTCCCCGTATTGATTGATGTACTTCCTGTGCTCGATTAGTTTGCGCTCAAGTTGCTGCTTCAGGGAGATTCTGCGATTGTCGTCGCTCTGCGGCAGGCGATCAATGGCGTCCATCACGAGATGGAATCGATCCAGATCATTGAGCACCGTCATGTCAAAGGCGGTGGTGATGGTGCCCTCTTCCTTGTAGCCGTGCACGTGCAGACCCTGGTGATTGCTGCGTCGGTAGGTCAGTCGGTGAATCAAGGTCGGATAGCCATGAAACGCGAAGATGATCGGCTTGTCTTTCGTAAAGAGCGCGTCGAAGTCTCGATCGCTCAGCCCGTGCGGGTGTTCGGACGCCGATTGAAGCCTCATCAGATCGACGACATTGACGACGCGGATTTTCAGCGCCGGAAGATGCGCGCGCATGATGGAAACAGCGGCAAGTGTCTCCAGCGTGGGGACGTCACCGCAGCAGGCCATGACCACATCAGGCTCACCATCGGGTTCAACGCTGGCCCACCGCCAAATGCCGATGCCCGCGGCACAGTGCTTGACAGCGGCATCCATCGTCAGCCATTGCGGCGCAGGATGTTTGCCCGCAATGACGACATTGACGTAATGGCGACTGCGCAGACAGTGATCCATCACCGATAGCAGGCAGTTCGCATCCGGCGGAAGGTAGACGCGCACAATTTCGGCCTTCTTGTTCACAACGTGATCGATGAAGCCGGGATCCTGATGCGTAAAGCCGTTGTGATCCTGTCTCCAGACGTGCGATGCCAGCAGATAATTGAGCGAAGCGATCTTTCGGCGCCACGGCAGTTGCGCAGTCACTTTAAGCCACTTGGCGTGCTGGTTGAACATTGAGTCGACGATGTGGATGAACGCCTCGTAGCAATTAAAAAGGCCATGGCGTCCGGTGAGCAGGTAGCCTTCGAGCCAGCCTTCGCACTGGTGCTCGCTGAGCATTTCCATCACCCGCCCGGTGGGGGCGAGAAACTCATCCTGCGTATCAATCGTTGCGACCCATTGCCGACGGGTCGTTTCGAAGAGCGCGCCTAGTCCATTGGAAAGTGTTTCGTCCGGGCCGAAGACGCGGAAATTACGATGCTTCTCGTTGCGTGTCGCGACATCGCGAAGAAACGGCCCCAGCACCCGCGTGTCGCCGAACCCGCGGACACCGGGCGAGGGCACGTCGAACGCGTAGTCGCGAAAGTCCGGCATCTGCAAGTCGCGGAGCAGTTTGCCGCCGTTGGCGTGCGGGTTGGCCCCCATGCGTCGATCGCCTTTGGGGGCGAGTTCAGCAAGCTCGGCTCTCAGGCGGCCCTCGCTATCGAAGAGTTCTTCGGGGCGATAGCTTCTGAGCCAAGCCTCTAGTAGCGCAAGATGCTCAGGGTGGGCCGCAGGGTCAGAGAGCGGGACCTGATGCGATCGAAATGTTCCTTCAATCTGCTTGCCATCGACCACTTTCGGGCCGGTCCATCCCTTTGGCGATATGAGGATGATCATCGGCCAGCGCGGGCGCATCGGGCTCCCGCCATTGCGCGCATGATGCTGAAATTGTCTGATTTGTTCCACTGCCACGTCGAGCGTTGCCGCCATGGCTTCGTGCATCAGGGCAGGATCAAACCCTTCGACAAAGTATGGCGTCCACCCATAGCCGCGGAACAATTGGTCGAGTTCATCACGGCTGATGCGCGCGAAGATGGTCGGGTTGGCGATTTTGTAGCCGTTCAGATGCAGGATCGGCAACACCGCGCCGTCGGTGGCGGGATCGAGAAACTTGTTCGAATGCCATGCCGTGGCCAGCGGCCCGGTTTCGGCTTCGCCATCGCCGACAACGCAGGCGGCGATCAAATCGGGATTGTCGAACACCGCCCCAAACGCATGGCTCAGTGAATAGCCCAGTTCACCGCCTTCGTGGATCGAGCCAGGGCACTCCGGCGACGCATGGCTGGGAATACCGCCCGGAAATGAAAACTGCGTGAAGAGTTTTTTCAGTCCGGCTTCGTCCTGACTGATGTTTGGGTAGACCTCGCTATAGGTGCCTTCCAGATAGGTATGGGCAACAACCGCCGGCCCACCGTGGCCAGGGCCAGAGACATAAATCATGTCGAGGTCATATTTGTTGATCACCCGGTTCAGATGTACATAGATGAAATTCTGCCCCGGTGTGGTGCCCCAATGTCCGAGCAACATGCGCTTGATATGTTCCAGTTTCAGCGGTGATCGCAGAAGCGCATTGTCGCGAAGGTACATCTGGCCTACCGAGAGATAGTTCGCAGCACGCCAATAGCCGTCGATACTCGACAACATCGTTTCGGTGAGTGTTTTCATTTTTTCATTCATGCAAGCGGTGGGATTGCCGGTGTCATTTCAGTGAGGCTCAGGGCGTTACGGGCTGCGCGGGCGATGACCAGTTCTTCATTGGTGGGGATGACGTGGACGTTGACCCGGGCGGAGACTGTCGAAATCACCGGTGCGTTTCCGGCGTTGCGCGCCGCGTCGAGTTCAATACCGAGAAAGCCCATCGCCTCACAGATTCGCATGCGAATAGCCGGCGCATTTTCGCCGATGCCACCGGAAAATATCAACGTGTCGAGCCCGCCGAGCGCAGCCGCGAACGCGCCAATCGTTTTCCTGATTTGGTAACAAAACAACGCAACTGCCTCCGCCGCGCGCGGGTCATTGCGTTCGCTTCTCAGCAGATCGCGCACGTCGGCGCTGGTCCCGGACACACCGAGCAGGCCGGATTTTTCATTGACCATTGCATCGAACTGCGCCGCATTCATGCCCTCGTTGCGCGCCAGATACCACGCAAGGCCAGGGTCGATATCGCCGGAGCGCGACCCCATCGGCACGCCGGACGCTGGCGTGAAGCCCATGCTGGTGTCGATAGGCTTGCCGTTGTTAACCGCAGCGAGACTGGCGCCGTTGCCCAGGTGCGCCAAAATGATCCTGCCTTTTCCGGCCGGGGCACCCTCAATGCGAATCAACTCACTCATCAGGAATTCGTACGAAAGGCCATGAAATCCATAACGTCGCACGCCCTGCGCCTCATAGCGGCGCGGGATCGGCACTATGCGCGCCACGCGTGGCAGGTCGTGGTGAAACGCGGTATCGAAGCACACAACTTGTGGCAGATTCGGGAAGCGGCTGCGGAACGCTTCGATGAGCAGAATTTCACCGGGCAAATGTGTCGGGTCCAATGTGGTGAGCGCCCGCAATTCATCCAGGATTAAAGGCGTCAGTATTTGCGGCGCATGATAATTCGGCCCGCCGTGAACCACGCGATGCCCGACCGCAATGAGCCCATCATCATCGCCTTTGCGGCGCGCCTCGACCCAATCAATCAGCGCCGCCACGGCGGCAGTAAAGTCGTGCGCTTCGACGGGAAGCGAAACGTTGTCGTTCGGAACTTCGCCCTTTGTAGATAAAACAGCGTCGGGCATGCCAATCCGTTCTATCTTGCCTCTGAGTTTTTCACGCGGCGAAGGGTCTACGGAAAAAAGGGCGAACTTGATGCTGGATGATCCACCGTTGATCGACAGGATACTTTGCTCTGTTGCGTTCATGTGGAGCCTGCCACAGGGCGTGGCACGTGGCGCATCAGAAAAACGAGGCGGGTAATTCCATTCAGGGCACCGAGACTGCCGCAGACAACAAGGAAAATAATAATTTCCGGCATCGCTCTGGCAAGCATGACGAAGCCGAAGTAACGTCCCGTTATCTGTGCGAGCAATTGGGGTAACGCAAGTAAAACAATTGCGGGGACGAATAGCCAGATCAAACCCGCCACCACCTGCCAGCGTGGTGCACTCAAGGCTCGCGACTGCCAGCGCCGTATCCGCAGCAGACTCCAAATTGCCAACCCGATGCCGAGTATCGATACTGCAACAAGAATGTACCCAAGCATCGGCACTGTCATTCCACTGCCCGCGGGTTTCTGGCCAGTGAGTAACGCCACCATGCCATCCTTGAGCGCCGGGAAGGCGAGTATCGATGCATTGAGCGCGTATTCGTTGTATAGCAGTACGAAACTATAACCGCCTGTCGGCAACATGACCGCTTCGGCATAGAACGTCGAAAGTACACCGTTGTGTTCGACAATGCGTATCCCGTTCACATCGGATGCGACCCATCCCATGCCGTAGTTGCTCGCAACACCAATTGGTGGCGTCTGCATGAGTGCGATATTCCGTGCCGAAAGGACGCGGCTGTCTTTGTAGCGGCCACCGCTGCTCTGCGCAATAAGGTAACGCGCCATGTCTTCGGCCGTAGAAACGACACCTCCGCTACCCCCCAGGAGGCCCGACAGTTCGGGCATTGCCAACGGCACGCCATAGATGACTATGTGTCCCCGTGCGAGTAGTATTGCGCGCTTCGCGGCATCATCGGATGTCACGG
>JBKJMK010000332.1:0-4387 GCA_046596005.1 Usitatibacteraceae bacterium
TCTTCGGCCGAGGAGGCACGAATCGAAGCGCGGCTAAAAGCGTTTGAGGTAAAAAAGGGTGCGCAGATCGCCGTGTTGATCGTCGGCACCACCCAGCCTGAAACGATTTTCGATTACGCGGTGCGCGTGACCGACGCATGGAAGCTGGGTCGAAAAGACGTCGACGATGGGGTGCTGTTTGTGATCGCCAAGAATGATCGCAAGCTGCAGATTTTGACTGGTCGCGGTACGCAAGGCGTGCTCACCGACGCGATGTCCAAGCGCATTATCACTGAAGTCGTCGCGCCGAAATTTCGCGCCAATGACTTTGCCGGCGGTATCGATGACGGCGTTGCTAAAATCATCGATGTACTGCAGGGTGAGGCGTTGCCACCGCCGCCGGAAAAGCGCGTGACGGTTCAACAGGGGGCCGGTGTTGAATCATTTCTTGTGCTGGGCGTCCAGGCAGCCCTGTTCGTCGGTCCGTTATTAAGATCGATGCTGGGAAGATTCCTTGGTGCGTCGGCGACTGCCGGCGTAACGGGTGCGGCTGCGTGGTGGCTGGCGGGTGGTCTGTTGTTTCCGGTCATTGCTGCCGGGATTATTTTCTTCATTGTGTTGTTGATGGGCGCAATGAATTTCTCCAGAGGTGGGGGCGGTGGATTCTCTCCGGGCGGCTGGTCAGGTGGCTCATCCGGCGGATCTTCAGATAGCTTCAGTGGTGGAGGCGGCGGCTTTGATGGCGGCGGCGCTTCCGGTGACTGGTGACGCAAAGGATCGACCAAGATGGACTGGCTAAAACGTTTCCTTCGCCACGTGTGGATGTCGCCGATTATCCTGCGCAGGCAATTTCCGGATGCGACGCACGCTGCGATAGAGAGCACGGTAACGGAGTGTGAAAAATCCCATCGCGGACAGGTGCGGTTCGTTATTGAGTCCGAACTCACCAGCGGGCAGCTGTGGACCGGCCTGTCAGCACGACAACGCGCCATCGATGTCTTTTCACTGCTGCGGGTCTGGGATACTGAAGAGAATAATGGCGTGCTGGTCTACCTGCTGCTAGCCGACCGCAAAGTGGAAATTGTTGCTGATCGCGGAATTCATCGACGCGTCGGTGACGAACGCTGGCGGGCTATTTGCCGCGAGATCGAGCATCAATATCGCAAAGGTGACTTTTTGGCCGGCAGCGTCAATGGCATTAAGAAAATCAGCTCGGAATTGGCGTTCTATTTCCCGGCAACGGGCGGACACACGAACGAACAGCCTGATGCACCCGTAGTGCTTTAGGGACAGGAAAACCGTTTCTACCGCCGGGCGAAAGTCTAGTATTGGCGCGGGACAGAGTGGGAAAGTGTGCTGAAACGCCCACCAGTGCTGGATTGCGAAACCAGCATCTTCAATGCGGGCTATCCGCAAAATGTGTTGGCGATTCGCCTTTCTCAATACCGATGATGCGCTCGGCATCGCCATATTTGCGCTGGTTACGCCGATGCCAGAAGATGACACACAACATTGAGAATGCCACAAACAGGCCGAACACAATCACGATCGTGGCGGTTTTCAGGCGGAACGAAAGCATCCCCGCGTACAGCGCGAGCATGAAGAGAATGCATAAATTCTCGTTGAAATTCTGCACGGCGATCGAGTGTCCAGCCGATAGCAATACGTGACCCCGGTGTTGCAATAACGCGTTCATCGGAACCACAAAGCAACCTGCCAATGCGCCGATCACGACGATCAATGCATAAACTGTCGGCATGTAATAGACGGTATTCATCAGTAGCACGAGCAGTCCCATCGCAACGCCGACGGGAAGTATGCGCAGCGATTTTTTCAGGGGTACCAGGCGGGCTGCAGCAATAGCGCCCATCGCGATGCCGATCGCAAAAACGCCTTGCAGCAGCGTGGCTTTCTCCAGTGGAAGGCCAAGATGTTTATCCGCCCAGCGCAATACGATGAACTGCAATGTCGCGCCTGCACCCCAGAAAAGTGTCGTCACCGCCAGTGAGATTTGTCCAAGCTTGTCGTTCCAAAGCACCGTAAACGCATTGGCAAACTGGCTGAGCAGACGAACCGGATGCGACTCCTGTTTCTGGTAGCGCGCACCGGTATCCGGAATGTACAAATTGAATAGTGCCGCGACAACATAAAAAAACATAATGACTGAAATCGCCGCTTCGGCAGGCGTATCTACGTGCGTCTCGATCATCGGGAAATCAAACCCAAGCAGCATGCGTGAAACCGGGCCGCTCAACAGCATGCCGCCGACGACTGTGCCAACGATGATCGAGATAACAGTCAAGCCCTCGATCCAGCCGTTGGCGACGACCAGTTTCTCCGGGGGCAACAGTTCAGTGAGGATTCCGTACTTGGCTGGCGAATAAGCCGCCGCGCCGAGGCCGACCACGCCATAAGCCAGCATCACCGCGATGTCGGGCGCGACGCCCAAGGCAGCAACGTACTCATAGCACAACATCATTACGCAGCCCAGCACTTTGATGAAGTTGGTAATCAGCATCACCCGACCCTTGGGAAATGCGTCCGCAAATGGGCCTACAAAGGGCGCCAGCACGACATAGGAAACGGTAAAGAAAAACTTCAGCAGCGGCGTCATCCATATCGGGCCGTCGAGCTGGATCAATAGCCCGATGGACGCGATCAAAAGTGCATTGTCTGCGAGCGACGAAAAAAACTGCGCCGCCATGATGGTGTAAAAGCCGCGTTTCATTGTCTCAATGGGAGTGGTGGAGTGGCGCCTTTTGTGGCAATGTCGCTCGAAGCGCTCGTAGGATGTCGCATCTTAACCTAAGCGGGCATCAAGTTGAGACCCTATTGCAACGTGCCCGTCACCGCATTGAGCTGCAGTGTTGATCGTTCCAGACGAGCTTCCGCACGACGTTCGGGACTGTCGCCCAAGGGTATGCCCTCGGGGCCATAATTGCTGCACAAGCCAATAATGCAGAGGAGTCGCTGCGCTTTTTTTGCCGGCGACAACGGCACATCCCGTTCCAGACGCGCGCGAAACTGCATCATCGGTGAGAGTTTGGGGCCAACAAAATCTTCCGGTTCGTTGCGGCCATAAACACGGATTTCTTCGAGCCGGGTGACCAGATCGGGGTGCGCTATTTCTGTTGCGTGAAGTCGCAACGGTCGTGGCGCTTCGCTCATGCTGGTGATCTGGCGCATGGCGAGTTGTGCGGGAGAATCGAGCGCAGCAGGTGTGATGGTGCGGCTTGTCGTCACGCCGTTACCGTTGGCCGTCAGGCCGACTTGGGCAATCGAAAACGACGGCCATGCAAGCAGCGCGCATGCGATGGGCCCTTTGATCGCCGTCTGTATTTTCATGCGCAAGCCTATAAAATTTCTGCCGCGTGGTCGGCCAGGCGGGAGCGTTCGCCTCTCTGCAGCGTGATATGGCCCGAATGTTCCCAGCCCTTGAAACGGTCGACGACATAGGTTAATCCGGATGAGCCTTCCGTAAGGTACGGCGTATCGATCTGCGCAATGTTGCCCAGACATACGACCTTGGTGCCGGGACCAGCGCGCGTGATGAGGGTTTTCATTTGCTTGGGCGTGAGGTTTTGCGCTTCGTCGATGATCAGGAATTTATTCAGGAAGGTGCGCCCGCGCATGAAATTAAGTGACTTCACCTTGATGCGTGAACGAATCAAATCACGGGTCGCAGCGCGCCCCCAATCGCCGGCTTCTTCGTCGGTGCTGTTGAGCACATCGAGGTTATCCTCGAGCGCTCCCATCCACGGATTCATTTTTTCCTCCTCGGTGCCTGGCAGGAAGCCAATGTCTTCGCCGACGGGAACCGTGACTCGGGTGATAATGATCTCGGAATAAACTTTATGTTCCAGCGTCTGCATTAACGCGGACGCCAACGTTAACAGTGTCTTGCCAGTACCAGCCTGTCCGAGCAGCGTAACGAAATCAACTTCAGGATCCATCAGCACATTGAGCGCGAAATTTTGCTCCCGATTGCGCGCAACGATTCCCCAGATATTGTTTTTCTGGTGCGTGTAATCCTTGAGTGTTTTCAGGACGACCGTCTTGCCTTCTTGTGCTGCAACGATGGCGTAGAACGGTTTATCCTCATCCTGATAGACGAATTCGTTAACACTCAAGGTCGGCACCAGCGGGCCCTTGACGCGATAAAGCGTACGGCCGTGCTCCTGCCATGATTCGATATCCTTGCCGTGTTTGTCCCAAAAATCCTTGGGCAATTCGCGCATGCCGGTGTAAAGAAGATCGGTATCTTCCAGCACCTTGTCGTTGAAATAATCTTCCGCTGCAACGCCGATGGCACGCGCCTTGATGCGCATGTTGATGTCTTTGGACACCAGCACCACACTGCGTTTCGGATTGTGGTGTTGTAAGTCAAGGGCGACCGCCAGAATCTGAT
>JBKJMK010000340.1:0-7783 GCA_046596005.1 Usitatibacteraceae bacterium
CATTGCTGGCGTGGTGCACCAGCTTGTAATCAGCCGCGCCCAGCAACTCATTGCCCGCATTGACGCCGAGTCGCGCACGGTCGATCAGCGACTGCGGATGCTCGATACGAAAGCCGATCGAGCACCCGCAGTCGCTGATCGACCGTGCGCGACTCGGCGTGAATGCGGGCAATGAATTGCTGGGCGCAGCTGATTACAAGCTGGTGCACCACGCCAGCAATGGCCGCAGTGTTTACAGTTTTTGCATGTGTCCGGGCGGCACCGTTGTCGCCGCGACGTCGGAAGTGAATCAGGTGGTGACCAACGGCATGAGCCAATATTCGCGCAACGAGCGCAATGCCAATGCGGGCATCGTCGTCGGCATCGATCCGCGGGATTACCCGGGTGGGCCGATGGCAGGTATTGAGTTCCAGCGCAAGTGGGAGTCGCGTGCGTTCGGGCTGGGCGGCGGCACCTATGAAGCGCCCGGACAATTGGTGGGTGACTTCATCAAGGGCAAAGCATCGACGCAATTTGGCGACGTAACCCCGTCGTACAAACCCGGCGTACATCTGGTCGAATTGGGTGGGCACGGCGATCCTGCGCGTGCGAGCTTGCCGGATTATGCGATTGCCGCGATACGCGAGGCAATTCCTGCGTTCGACAAGCAGATTCGCGGCTTTCAAATGCATGACGCAATACTGACCGGCGTCGAAACGCGCACCTCATCGCCGATTCGCATCACCCGCGGTGACGATTTTCAGAGTCTCAATGTGAAGGGGCTTTACCCCGCTGGCGAAGGGGCGAGTTACGCGGGTGGGATATTGTCGGCGGGCGTGGATGGCATCAAGGTGGCGGAGGCGGTGGCGCGATCACTGTTGGCAGGCAGCAGCACTTAAACGGCGGTCATTCCGCCATCGACGGAAAGTATCTGCCCTGTCACGTAGCTTGCTGCGTCGGAAGCCAGAAAAATCGCCGGGCCCATCAGGTCTTCATCGCCACCCAAACGTCCCATTGGCGTCATGCCGAGAATTTGTTTATCCAGCACTTTCAGTAAACCATCGCTCATTTTCGACGGGAAAAATCCCGGCGCCAGCGCGTTCACGCGAATGCCGTATTGCGCCCACTCGCCCGCCAGCGCACGGGTGAAATTGATCAAGCCGCCTTTGCTGGTGTTGTACGCAATGGTCTGCATGGGGCCGAGCTGACCGCGCAAGCCAGCCACCGAAGCGACCGTAATGATGCTGCCCGACTTATTTGGAATCATGCTCTTTGCACCGACCAACTGTGTGACCAGCCAGGTACCGGTGAGATTGATGCCGATGACCTTGTTCCAGGCGTCGAGCGGATATTTTTCTGCGGGTGCGCCCCATGAAGCGCCCGCATTGTTCATCAAAATGTCGATGCGACCGAAATTTTTTAACACGGCGTCGACCATTGGCTCGAGCGTCTCTGGCTTGGCGAGATCACTGGCGAAAGTGAAAACGTCATAGCCTTTGGCGGTCAACTCGGCCTTTGCATCGGCCAGTTCGTTTTCCTTCCGCGCTGATAGCGCGAGCCTGGCACCCATTGCGCCAAAGCCATGCGCCATTTGCAGGCCCAGCCCGCGTGAACCACCGGTAATCAATGCGACCCGGCCTGTTAAATCGAAAAGTTTTGCTGCGCTCATTGGCGTTCTCCGTTGTGATGCGGACATTTTGACATGGGCGGGAAAGGTCATATTGAAATGATAAACACTGGCATTGGCGCGATTTTCGGCGCATTTCCGCGGACTAAACAACGAGTCCCGACAACTCAAGGCGCCAGCAGATAGGGGTGAGGTAACGAACCGCGGTACCCTTTTGTTTCTGACACGAAAGGAAACCGCTATGAGTGGCATGCCCCTCACCTTGGAAGAACGATACCTTATTCACGCCGGTTTTGTGGCGGGATTGTCGCTGGCTGAGATTGCCAAGCAATTGGGTCGACATCGGTCGGTGATTTACGACGAACGATACCGAGGTCTTACCGGAGCCGGCAACTATTGCCCGCATCGCGCCCAGTTGCATCGGGACGCGGCGGTGGCCCGCAGCGCGGCCAACAGTCGTCGGAAGCCGGCGGCAGAATGGCGCAAGGTAGAACGGAAGTTCAAGGCAGGTTGCTACCTTGTCGGCCTGCAAGCCGCGCCAGTGCTTGAGTATTCGTTTCTGGACGCTTCCAAAAACCTCGGTTCGCGCTGAGGTATCGAAGCGCTGGCTCCATAAGCAATTAACTCATTCCAGTTCCAATTTAAGACTGCAATAATTCTTCGTACCGTTCGCCCTGAGCCTGTCGATGGGTTGCTACCGAAGCCCTTCGACAGGCCCAGGGCGAACGGATATTGGGTTTCGAGAAATTCCCTCTGGCGTAGAGTGCCAATCCACGGGCCTCCCAGGCCGAAAGCGCCTCGAAGGCCACGCAAATTCTGGTGTTTTAGCCCCGGACTGTGTCATTGCAACCCTTCCCGGCAGTGCAAATTCTGCCGTCATCAGCGTGCAACATCCCACCCGCATCCTCGGCGCAGAAATGTTTTCCAACCCACGTGTAAATCCTGACCAGACGGTCAGGAGAATGACTATACTGCCGTGTCGCGACAGGGGGATAAAGCCAGGGACACACTCAGGTATTGGCGATTCGGAGCAGAAAACGCGGTTTCATCACAACCACCACATAAAGGGGATAAAGATCATGAGTCTTGGCACCGATTTGTTTGTGAGATTACATCGACGTTTGTTCGCCGCCATCGCGGCGCTGGCATTGGCACTACCGGCTAATGCAGGCAACAATCCGTTTGCGCATCACGACCACGTAGAGCTCGATGCTGTGCTGGTCGCACCCTACCAAAGCGAGCGCGCTGGCGATGCGCGCACGTTCACGCTGAAATTTGCCTATCCCACCGACGCCGCATCGCAGATCGCGCAGTGGCGGGTGCAGTTGCGCACACCGCAAGGCGCACTGGTAGACGAATGGAGCGGCCGCACCGCGCTCGAATCTGGCAAGGCCGACGTCAACATCGACTGGGCTGGACGCGTGGGCGCAAATTCACGACTCGCCGACGGCATCTATCGCGTTCACATGACGGCGTTCAGCGTCGCTACGACCAAACAAAGAGAACTCTCGCCTGAGGTCATCTCGCTGGATGAAATTGCTCGATCCGGCTATGCCGATGTCATCGATCAGGTCTGGGACATTCGTGTCGGTAATACGCCGATGGCGGCCATGCCAGACTTCTCACCGCTGCCTATCAACCCAACGAAAGCTTCCGCTTTTGCGGCCAGTACCGGACGTGGCGAGCGTGCTACGGCATTCTCGGCACCGGCAACAGCGTCGCTGCCGTACACCGTGTATTTCGGCAATCTGCATAGCCAGACCAATCATTCGGATGGCGGCGGTAATGTCGCCACCTGCACGTCATCGCAGCCGGCACAGACCGGCCAGTACAGCCCGGCTGACGCCTTCCCCTATGCCAAGGCGGCAGGACTCGATTTCCTGTTGACATCCGAGCACAACCATTACTTCGATGGCTCCTCGGGCACCAACACTTCCGCGTCACCAACAACGGTACGCAATCTTTATCAGTCCGGCCTGACGACCGCGAGCAGCTTCAACACCGCCAACCCCGGCTTCCTCGCCATCTACGGTATGGAATGGGGCGTGATCAGCAACGGCGGACACATGAACATTTTCAATTCCAGCGAATTGCTTGGCTGGGAAGTCAATAGCAGTGGCCAGTTGCTCGCCGATACGCTGACACCAAAGAGCGACTACCCGACGCTTTATGCCCTGATGAAACAGCGCGGCTGGATCGGGCAATTCAATCATCCGGATACGGCCGGACAGTTTCTGATCGGCACCACGTCGCTTGGCTACAGCGCCGATGCCGACGAAGTCATGGTTCTCACCGAAATACTGAACACTTCGGCTTTCTCAAACAACACCACCGAAACCGAAACGGGCCGCAGCAGCTTTGAAGGCGCGTTCAATCTGATGCTGGAGCGCGGCTTCCATGTCGCGCCGGCCAGCAATCAGGACAACCATTGCGCCAACTGGGGCAAGTCCTACACCAATCGCACAGCGGTGCTGTTGCCTACCGGCTCCACACTTAATAGCGCAAATTTCATCACCGCACTTAAAGCGCGCCGTACCTTTGCCACGATGGATAAAAACTCGCAGCTGATCCTGACTGCGAATGGCCATGTGATGGGCGAGCGCTTCCAGAACAGCGGCGCATTGGCTATCA
Organism: Usitatibacteraceae bacterium; assembly: GCA_046596005.1. Classification (GTDB taxonomy): domain Bacteria; phylum Pseudomonadota; class Gammaproteobacteria; order Burkholderiales; family Usitatibacteraceae; genus UKL13-2. The sequence goes on from JBKJMK010000340.1 coordinate 4,238, forward strand.
CGGCAAACTATGCAAACACCTCCGGCCGCAGTGTATCGACGGTAACCATTTATGAAGGTGTTCCCGGCCGCAACGGCACCGTAGCGGCATTGGCGAGCACCGCCAGCACTACGATTACGCCGGCGCTGGGCCAACATTTTTACTACGCCAAAGTGACGCAGGACGACGGCAAGATTCTGTGGTCGGCCCCGGTTTGGGTGGAGCAGATTGCCGGTGGCGACACCACCGCGCCGACCGTGAGCGCGGCCTCCTCGGGCACCAGCGGCACCATCACATTTACGGCGGCAGCAAGCGATAACGTCGGTGTCTCGCGCGTGGAATTTCTGGTCGACGGCGTATTGAAAGGCACCAGCACCGCCGCGCCCTACTCACTGGCATTCAACTCCACGACTGTCACCAACGGCACGCACAGCCTCACTGCCAAAGCCTACGACGCAGCCAGTAACGTCGGCACGTCTACTGCAGTCAGCTTCACCGTCAGCAATACCACCGCCGACACCACCGCGCCTACCGTCAGCGCTGCATCATCGGGCACCAGCGGCACCGTTACCTTCACCGCCACGGCGAGCGATAACGTCGGTGTGTCGCGCGTGGAGTTTTTGGTAGACAGCGTATTGAAAGGCACCAGCACCACGGCACCCTATTCGCTAGCCTTCGACTCGACCACCGTCGCCAACGGCACGCACAGCCTGACCGCCAAGGCCTACGACGCAGCCAACAATGTCGGCACCTCCACAGCAGTCAGCTTCACGGTGAGCAACACGACGGGCACGACCTTCAACGAAGTTGAATCGAACGGCACGGTGGCAACGGCCAACAGTGTGGCGCATACCTTTACCGCGATCGTCGGCACCATGGGCAACACCACCGACAAGGACTATTTCGTAGTCGCACTCGCTGCAAACGAGAAAATCACGCTTGCCATGACCGGGCCGACCGGCAACGACTACGACCTCTATCTGGTCGATAGTGCCGATGCCACGCTCGCCTCGTCGACAGGCTCTACCAGTACCGAATCGCTGACCTACACCAACGGCGCCACGGCAAAAACCGTTTATGTGAAAGTCATCGCGTTCAGCGGCAGCAGTACCACCGCGACCTACACCGTGAACGTGAGCTACACCGCCGGCACTACTTCTTCGCAGCTGATCGTCAACAGCGGCTTCGAGAGCGGTGCGACCACGTGGACGACGACCAGCGGTGTCATTGATAGCGGCACCACGCAGCCCGCCCGCACGGGCAGTTGGAAGGCCTGGATGAACGGCTATGGCGTGGCGCATACCGACACGCTGTATCAGCAGGTCGCCATCCCCTCTACCGCGACAACGGTGACGCTGGCCTTGTGGCTCAAGGTGGCGTCGGCTGAAACCACGACCACCCAAGCCTACGACACCTTGAAAGTGCAGTTGCGCAGCAGCGCCGGCGCGGTGCTGACCACGCTTGCAACCTATTCGAATCTGGACAAGGGCGCTAGCTATGTGCAAAAGACCTTCAACATCTCGACTTACAAAGGTCAGACGGTGCGGGTCTACTTTGAGGGCATTGAAGGCTCAACGGTCGCGACATCGTTCCTCATCGACGATGTGACGGTGACCGCGCAGTAGAGGCAATAGTTGGCCGCACGACAGACGGGGCGCGAAAGCGCCCCGTTACTTTTGAACGGTAATAGGGTAATAGGTACGCGAAAACAATCGTGGTGTGTCCCCGATTGGTATTCAAAACGCCACGCGACACGATCAGCGCGCCATCGTAACGAGCCTGCAACAGCTCGCTGCGGATATCCACACATCCGGCATCGGTAGCCCGGCCGTCATGGTTGTTGGCGAAACGGTGCGATACGCGAATGCGATCACGGACGCCAAACCGGAGCAGAAATTGGCGATGTCGTGATTGACGTTTTGTTGACGACGAAGGCCCACTTACGACTCTCAGTCGTGCGCGAAAAAGTGAAACTCCAGCATTGGCGGACATCACAGGCCAAAAAGTCCTGTAAAGCCGCGCCAATGCTGGAGGTTTCATCATTTATCGCAGGCCAAGAGCGGCCTTTGAGTGCAGCGGTTAGAATGGTTGTATACCACCACGCAGTGAAAAACATGTCACCAATCCTGTTCCTGCAAACCTTGTACGCTTGCCGCGTATGCGCTTGCCGCGTATAGTGCCTGAATGGTATTCGTTGAACTGACGCCGTTCATCACGTTTCGCCGCGAACATTGGTCGGATGATGAGTTGCGTGCGCTCCAGAATTTTCTGTTGGCATCACCGGATGCGGGCGACGTCATCCGCGGCGGTGCGGGACTACGCAAACTTCGGTGGTCTGTGCAAGGCTGCGGAAAGCGCGGCGGCGGCGCGTCATTTACTACCGTTATGTACCTGGTGACCAGATTTACTTGGTCTACGCATACACTAAAGCAGTGCTGGAAAACCTGACGCGTGAGCAGGTCACTGTGCTGGCGCAACTCATTAAGGAGATTGATCATGGATAAACAACACTTTGACCAACTGGTGAAGGGCGTGCGCGAGATGAAGCGTCACATCGCGGGCAAACGTGTGCGCGGAGCCAAGGTCACGAGGATCGATACGCCGAGTGTAAAAAGCATTCGTGAGGCTGCGCAGGTCAGCCAAAGCCAATTCGCGAAACTGATCGGCGTAAACCTCCGCACGCTACAAAATTGGGAGCAGGAGCGCACCAAGCCGACCGGCCCGGCGCGCGCGCTGCTGAAGATCGTGGCGTCTGACCCAAAGGCGCTCGAGGCGCTGCATGCGTAGGTTCCTATGAAGATCAATCATCAATCCGCAATACGTACCAGCCGGACCCTCGCGACATTTGGGGTAGCCCACAGATTGTTTTTGAAGACAACCGTGGTCTGTCGCCGACTGTTTCGTTAGATTCTCGTGCCCAGACACGAGATCCAGCAGCTTCTGCCCCTAGCTGTAAACATTTGTGTTTATAATTGCCTGTGAAATACAGCGAGTTTCGTAAATGGCTTTCCAAGCAAGGCGCTGTATTCAAGGCAGCGCGAGGGAGCCACTTCCGCGTTTACCTAAACGGTCGGCAGACAATTTTTCCTGATCACGGTGCGAAGGAGATCGGTACCGGCCTCGTGCAGAAAATCAAGAAGGACCTCGGCCTCAAATAAGGGTATGACCATGTTGAGCTATCCGTACAAAGTAAAAACCGACACTAACGGCGCGCTGCTGGTCACGTTCCCGGATATCCCCGAGGCGGCCACCAGTGCACACAGCGAACCGAAGCTGCCGCACCTCGCCTTGGAGGCACTGGAGAGCGCGCTAGAATTTTATTTTGAGGATGGCCGCCCCGTCCCCATGCCATCCGCGCCCAAGCGTGGGCAGCACACCGCGACACTGCCCGCCAGCATGTCGGCAAAGGTATTGCTGCTCAATGAAATGTTGGCGCAGAAAATTCGACCCGCAGATTTGGCGCGTATGCTTGGCATGACGCCACAGGCAATCAACCGCATGACGAACTTGCGTCACCCGACGAAGATTGACGGCTTGGCAGAGGCGTTTCTGGCCTTGGGCAAGCGG
>JBKJMK010000345.1:0-3920 GCA_046596005.1 Usitatibacteraceae bacterium
GAATCATCGAACTCGACCGGGGACAACTCGTCAGTTATCCGGGTTCGTTCGTCGATTATCTGCGCCGCAAAGCTGAGGCGTTGCACAACGAGTCGCAGGAAAATGCCCGCTTCGACAAGGTGTTAAAGGAGGAGGAAGTGTGGATTCGCCAGGGTGTACAGGCGCGTCGCACCCGTAACGAAGGCCGGGTGCGCAGGCTTGAGCAATTACGCCGCGATCGGGCCGCGCGACGTGATCAATTGGGCAAGGTCAATTTCTCGCTGGACGCAGGCGAACGCTCGGGAAAGCTGGTCGCCGAGCTCACCGACGTGAGCAAGTCCTACGGCACCAAAAATGTCATCAGGAATTTTAGCTGCATCGTGCAGCGCGGTGATCGTGTGGGACTGGTCGGGCCCAACGGCGCGGGCAAATCCACGTTGCTTAAATTGATTCTTGGCGAACTTGATGCCGATGCCGGGAAGATCAAACGCGGCACGCAATTGCAGACAGCCTATTTTGATCAATTTCGCGAAGCGCTCGATGAAGAGGCAACGCTGGGCGATGTCATCAGCCCGGGTTCCGAATTCGTGGAGTTGCCGATGGGCAACAAGACGATCAAGAAGCACGTGATCAGTTACCTCGGCGATTTTCTTTTTCCGCCGCAGCGCGCACGCGCGAAGGTGAAATCGCTGTCCGGCGGTGAACGCAATCGCCTGCTTTTGGCGCGGTTGTTTTCGCGGCCCGCGAATCTGCTGGTGCTCGATGAACCCACCAACGATCTCGATATGGAAACGCTTGAGTTACTCGAAAGCTTGTTACAGGATTATTCCGGTACGGTGTTACTGGTGAGCCATGATCGTACCTTCCTGAATAACGTCGTTACGCAAGTTTTTGCGTTCGAAGGTGAAGGCCTCGTGAGGGCCTACGCTGGCGGCTACGACGATTGGTTGCAGCAGCGGACTGCGGCGGGTGTGTCGTCGGACAGCACACCGGCAGGTACTAGTGTCAGCCGTGATTCAGCAGTGGCCGCCAGCGCGTCTCCGCCGGTGCGACGCACCAGAATAAGCTTCAATGAAGTGCGGGAATTGGAAGGTCTCCCCGGAAAAATTGAGGCGCTCGAGAAAGAGCAGGCAGCATTGCAGGCGCGCATGTCTGATCCGCAGCTTTATGCGAAGTCACCGCAACTGGTCACCTCGTTGGGTGCGCGCGCGAATGAAATCGGTGTTGAACTGGAATCGATTCTCGCGCGGTGGGAAGTATTGGAAGCGAAGAAGGCGGCAGCCGGCGCGTGATGTTGTCCGGTATCGAATCTCCTTCCCCTTTTTAAAGGAAGGAGTCTCAACTGCCGCAATTAACGAAGACGCATTACCGCCCAACGCGCTAACGAAACGTCTTTGCGGCGTTCAACGCGCCAATGTGTAATTCACCGGAATCCACGTATAGCCTTTGCCATCAGCACGCAGCCGTCCGATACCGGGAAACGAAATGTGCGCGCTGGCGACAAGGTAGCCCTGCCTGGCCGCCTCGGCATAGGCTTTCTTGCGCTGCAATGCGGCGGCTTTGCTGTCGGTATCAAACTGGATCGTCACACCCGGATTGTCGAACTGTACGGCCGCCACGTGCATGAGGTCGCCCCACAACACCAGTTTCTGGCCCTTGCTCTCCACTGCATAAATGGCGTGGCCGGGGGTGTGGCCGCGGCTGGAGACAGCCTTGATGCCGTTGACAAGGTCCGTGTTGCCATCGAATGGTTTGAATTTATCTGCCTTGACATAAGGGTTCAGTGACGCCATCGCGCCCTGAAAAAACCCCTTCTTGTCTGCCGGTGCCTTGTCCAGATTCGCCTGACTCAGCCAGAAATCGGCGTCGTGCTTATCGGCGCGGACGATCGCGTTGGGGAACGACAATTTGTCACCTGACATCAACCCGCCGACATGGTCAGCGTGCATGTGCGTGATATAAATTTCATCAACCTGCTCGGGTTGATAACCGGACGCCTTCATGTTGACAAGCAAATTGCCGAGCGTCGGGCCAAACAATCCTGCCGCACCGGTATCCACCAAAACGAGTTTTTCACCGGTGTTGATGAGATAAGCATTCACTGAAGTCTCAAGCGGGTTCTTGAGATAAGACCTGGCGAGCGCTTTGTCGATGGCTTTCGGCGTGATGTTGGTTAACAAGTCCCGGACCGGCAGATTCACGGTGCCGTCCGATAGCGCGGTGACCTCGAAATCGCCAAGCATCATGCGGTAGTAGCCGGGGGCACGGGTTTTTACCATGGGGACGACGGCGAGGATGGTGGTCGTTGCGAAAAGGGCAATTGTTGCGCTTGCAGCTATTGCGGTGGTTACTTTAGTTTTGAATACGCGGAAGTTGATCATGGAATATCTCCGGAGATTGTTGATTGGGGAGGGTTGTAAATTGTTTGTGTGAAACGATAAATGTGATCTTGGCGTCCTGCGAAGCGGTAATGACGAAATAGAGAGTTTTGACATCCAGCCAGGTTTTGATATGCCCATCACCGACAAAGCTGGTAACCCATTTGTCATCGCCGCCAGCGCAAATATGCCAATGAGTGGAAACTCCGTCTTCGCGCATTTCTGGAATTATGTTCGATACAACCCAAATCAGGCAAAAAAACGGGCACAAGGCCCGTTTTTTTTCTGTCTGGCGGAGAGGGTGGGATTCGAACCCACGGTACGGCATAACCGTACGCCGGATTTCGAGTCCGGTGCAATCGACCACTCTACCACCTCTCCGGATGCGGCTTTTAGTCGAAGGCGAGATTATAGCGGTTCAAGCGGCATGCGGCTCGATTGCATTGGTTTTCATGTAGCAGTTAATATGTGGACTGCCAGTCAATGATAATTTCCGGGCAATCCCCTGAATAGCCACGCTAAAACCGACCTCTCCGGTGCCGCACTCGTGCTTGTATCGGCGATTGCATTCTCAGCCAAAGCCATTTTCGTCAAGCTCGCTTACGATGATCCAACGGCATTTAAAAACGCGGTTGACCCGGTTACGCTGTTGACGTTGCGCATGCTGATCGCGCTGCCTTTCTTTGCGCTTATTGCCTGGTGGTCCTCGCGCGGGCAGCAGGCATTGTCTAATCGGGATTGGCGCGCGGTGGTGTTGCTGGGGCTGATGGGTTATTACGCGGCGAGCCTCCTTGATTTCTGGGGGCTGCAGTACATCACGGCAGCGCTTGAGCGGCTGATCCTGTTTTTGAATCCCACCTTTGTGGTGCTGATATCGGTGCTGGCGCTAGGCTATCGGATTGGCAAGCGCGACGTGTTTGCGCTCGCCATCAGCTATGTGGGTATTGGTCTGGTGTTCGTGCACGATTTGCAATTTGATCCCGAGCAAGTCTTGATCGGCAGTGGACTGGTGTTGCTGTCAGCAGTGTTCTACGCGGCCTATCTGGTGGGTGGCGGTGAAATGGTGAGGCGGATCGGTGCTGTGCGCTTTGCCGCGTACGCGTCAATAGTTTCCACCAGCGCGATTGCGGTGCATTTTTTCGTCACGCATTCGCCATCGGCGCTGACCACGCAGACGCCTCGCGTTTACTCGCTGGTCACCTGGATGGCGATTATTTCTACGGTGCTGCCGGTGATCATGATGGCGGAGGGCATGCGCCGCATCGGATCATCGAACGCTGCGATGATTAGTTCCATCGGTCCGATTGCAACGATTTTCATGGGCGCGATTTTTCTTGGCGAGCCGGTGACTGCACTGCAACTTGCCGGCGCCGCACTGGTGCTGGTTGGGGTGATGGTCATTAGCCTGAAGAAGCAACGATCTTAGATTTGTCATCAGGGTGGTTGACACTGACCAGGTCGGCCGTCAACGGACGTCACAGCCACACCGTGCTGCCATCGATCGTTGCAGAGGCTCGCGCAGTTCAGATCAGCCAAAGGCGTCTCCGTTGCAATTGTGAATGG
>JBKJMK010000346.1:0-5316 GCA_046596005.1 Usitatibacteraceae bacterium
ATGGTACCGCCGACGGCACCGCATACGGGAACCAGGGAATTGCTTGCAGCGTGGCCGGCGGCACTTGCTCCTCGGGAGCTGCTGGCGGTGGCATCGTGATATTGCGTGCGCGGCTCATCACCGGTTCCGGCGTCATTGATGCGCGCGGTGCCAATGGGTTCAACGTGCTGAACGATGCGGGCGGCGGCGGCGGCGGTGGCGGCTCGGTGGTCCTTTACACGATCAACGGCGGTAGCGATTCGGTTGATGTGTCTGGCGGCGACGGCGGAAATGCATGGAAGGGGATGACCGGTGGACTTGCCGAACGGCACGGCCCCGGCGGCGGCGGCGGTGCCGGATTTATTGCGTATTCCCCATCCAGCATGAGCGTTTCGGCAACCACCAACGGCGGCGTACCAGGGCAGACCATTGCCAATCTGGTGAACGACAATTACGGATCGGATGGCTACAACGGCGGCATCGCGACTTTTCAGGCACCGAATACGCCCGGTGTCGCCCCCGGTGCGTTGTGTGATCCGAACCTTTCCCTGGGCAAGACCGACGGTGTTACGTCATTGACATCGCCAAGCGCAAATATTTATACCTTTACTGTATCCAACAGTGGGGTAGGGGGAACGGTTGGCACCGTCACCGTGGCGGATCAACTTTCAGCCGGGCTGTCGGTGGTGCCCGGACCACTTGCGTTGACGACTGGTGCACCGACCTGGTCTTGTATCGCCGCGAATACTGCCGACATTACTTGTACGAGCAGCACGTCCATCGCGGGCAGCGGCGGCACCAGCACTTTTTCGTTTCCGGTCGCGGTATCGTCTGCTAACGGCACCTCGGTTACCAATAAGGCACGGGTCGGCGGCGGAGGCGACCCAAACAAAATTGCGCCCACGCCTGCCACTGTGGCAGTTTGTACGGGCAACAATACGCCGGTTGGCTGCGCTGTCGATATCGACACGGTAACCGCACCGATTCTATCGCTGACCAAAACAGACGGCACCACCGGGGTACTGCGCGGCGCGACGACTGCGTACACACTGACCGTAACCAATAGCGGTGCGGCGCCAACAACCGGAACCATTCGCGTATTCGATGTGTTGCCGGTCAGCCTCACCTTTTCAGGCGTTTCACCATTCACCGTCAATAATTTCACGTGTACTGTGACGGGCCAAAACATTAGTTGTGATCGAACCGTCGCCGTTGCCGCTGCGGGTAGTGTCGCGATTACCTTTAGCACGTTAGTCGGCGCGACTGCGCCGACCTCCATCACCAATCTTGCCAAAGTTGGCGGCGGCGGCGATCCGAGCAAAGTTACGCTGCCGGATGCGGTTGCAACGCAAGCCTGCCCGGCACCGGTGTCACCAGCGGATACGTCATCCGACCCGAGCACCGGTTGCGCCGCCGACACGGACACAGTTGGCTACGTGGATCTGACCATGTCAAAAGACGACGGTCAGCCATTCTTCAGCATTAACGGCACGACGGTTTATACCTACACAATCCAAAACATAGGTACTGCTGCATCAACTGGCACGATCGTTTTTCGTGATGTGCTGCCTGCACCAATGAATTGGCCCGCTGTACTGGTGAAGGGTGGTGCCAACGCTGCGGACTGGACTTGTACGCGTAACTCCGCGACCGACACTTCATGTACCTCGTCGGTGGCGATACCGGCCGGCGGATCTTCATCGTATTCGTTACTGGCAAATGTGGGTGCCGCGACGGTTGGAACGCAATACCTGAATCGCGCTCGCGTCGGCGGCGGTGGCGATGTCACACCGGGGAAGACGCCTGCGCCAACCAACGCTGATGTTGCTGCATGTACGACCAACGATAATCCGCTCGGCTGCGCGGTTGATTTGAACACGGCGCAAAATGCGGCCGAAATCCGCCTGACCAAAACCCATCCGAATCCTCAGGCGCACAGTCCGGGTGACAGTTTCATATTTACACTTGCGGTCATGAATGCGGGTGGGACTAGCTCGGGCGGTGCCAATACCGTCAGAGTCGTCGATGTGGTTCCAGCAGGTCTCACCATCGGTGCGATTGCTGCGCCGGGTTTTACTTGTGCGGTCGCTGGCCAAGTCATTACGTGTGACAACACTGCCGCCATCAATGCCGGTGTCACCACCAACATCACCGTCAGCGTGACCGTTACCGCCGCCGCAACCAATTCGCTATTGAACGCGGCCAAGGTTGGTACCACTGGCGCAGATCCGCAAAACGCTACCCTGCCGACAGCCGCGACGGCGGGTGCGTGTACCGCAGTTAACGTACCTGCTTTTGGCTGTGCGGCCGACCCCGTACCCCTTAACGCCAATTTGCAAGTAGTGAAAACTCAACGCGCCGGCATTACAGGTCCGTTTCAGGCGACACCTCTCACCGTGAGTCGCGGATCGATCGTTCAGTATCAGATCGTCCTGACCAACGCAGGGCCATCAGTGGTCAGCGGCGCGGGTTTTAGCGACACCGTGCCGGGTAGTTTTTCAGGTATTTCCATCGTTTCGTCCACCGGTTCGGTCGGTGTCGTCGGATGTGCATCTTCCATCGCCGGCAGTGTCATCACCACGACCACCACCACGCTACCGGGTAGCGGCACTTGTACAGTGTTGATCCAGGCTTCCGCTACCACCGATACCGTCGGCGTGATTAACACCGCAACCGTCGTCATGCCCGCCGGTATCGCCGACAACACGCCAGCGGACGACACGTCGAGCGTGCAGACCATTATTCAAACGCAGGCCAATCTCGATATTGCCAAAACTAACGGCGTAACCAAACTCGGTGTTGGTGCCGCGACCATCTATACATTAACGGTGACCAACAACGGTCCGAACGAATTTACCGCTGGCACGGTCGTCGATACGGCACCCACGGGCCTCACGTTTGGCGCGTGGACATGTGCGGTGACAACTGTCGGTGCGGCCGGTATGGTGACCACAACCTGTGGTGCTGCAAGTGGCAGCGGAAACCTCAACACAACCGTCACAATGCAAAACGGCGCGGTGATTACCTACACGATCAACGCGACGGTTACCGGCGCAGCAGCAGGAACAATCGCCAATTCAGCGAGTGTTTCTCCGCCCGTTGGCGTGGTCAATCCCGGTGTTAACTGCGTAACGGGTGGCGGCATCACCCGCACGTTCGTTAGTCCAACGTGTAGTAGTACAGACACGGATACCGTAAATCCTTCACTCGCCAAGACCTTTGCTGCCGCCGCCATCAACGATGGTGCCACCACCAGCCTCATCTTCACCCTCACCAACAGCGGCACCAACCCTGCACAGTCGGCCATCACCGTCGGCGACACATTGCCCACCGGCTTGGCCATCACCAGCGCCACCCCGGCCGTCACCTACAGCGCCGGCTGTAGTGGTCCGGCCACGGCGGCCTACAACAGCGGCACACGGATTCTCTCCGGACTCACCGGCCTGGCCATGACCAGCGGCACCACCACCTGTACCATCACCGTCGCCGGTGTCACCAACGTCGCCGGACAAACCGGCACCTGTCCGCAGGCAGCGCAGACCAACCTCGTCGCCAGCGTCACGGCAACCGGCGCTACGGTGGCGGGTAGCAATCAGTGCCTGATCGTCAACAGCAGCGCGCCAACCCTGACAAAAATATTCACTCCCGCGACTTTTGTCGATGGCGCGGCGACGACATTGCGCTTCACGCTCACCAACAACGGAACAAATCCTGCACGGACGGGCATTAATTTCACTGATAATTTACCGTCCGGAATTCGTGTCGCGATCGGTGGCGTGTTGGGATCCTCAACTTGTACCAATGCGGCAACGGTGACGACTGCCTCGAACGGCAGCGGTGTGATCACGGTTGCGGGCGCGACGATGAGTAACGGTGAAGTCTCCTGCACCATCGACGTGCAGGTACGCAATACGGCGGGCCAGGTCAATGCAAGTTGCGCCGCGAATCCTGCCGCATTCACCAATACGACCGCGAACGTGGCCGGACTTGCCAACGTCACCAGCAGCGTCGCGCCGAGCTGCATAGTCGTGACGACTGCCGCGCCAACAATCACGAAAGCATTCAGTCCGGCCAGCATTTCGATCGGCACGACCAGCACGATGAGCTTTACGCTGGGCAACGCCAATAGCATCGCGTTAACCAACGCGAATTTCACCGACACACTCACCAATATGGCGGTCAACGCCACTGGTCCGGCCGCAGGCAGTTGTGTCGGTGCTGCCAGCAACGCGCTGACTGCCGGGCAGACGAGTTTGGCGTTGACGGGCTTGACGATTCCGGCGAGCGGCACGTGTACCGTCACCGTCGTCGTTGTCAGCAACGTCGCCGGCGTTCACCCCAACAGCACATCGGGTGTCACCAGTAACGAGGCCCCGACCGGCGCGATATCCAATACGGCGAACCTCACCGTCAACGCAACGCCACCAACCATTAATAAAGCGTTCAGTCCGGTCGCCATCGTCTCGGGAGGTGTGTCGTCGCTGACGATCACCATCACTAATACCAATGCCGGCCCCATCACCGTCGGCAGTGTGACCGACACTTTCCCGACCACGCCAGGCACGGGTGTCGTGCGCGCTGCGGCCGCGAACGCAACTACCACGTGCGCTGGCGGTGCGGTTAGCAGTACAGCGGGCGGTGTCACACTAACCGGTGGTACTGTCCCTGCAGGCGGCACATGTACTTTCCAGACTGACGTAACCGCAGCGCTCAACGGTAGCTACCTCAATACGATTGCCGCCAACGCGCTCACCACCAATGCCGGTAGCAACGCCGCCGCCGCATCGGCAACGCTATCGGTGACACCGGTTGCCAACGTTTCCGTCACCAAGTCCGGCCCCGCATCGATACCATGGGGCACTACAATCAGCTATACCGTCATCGTCACCAACAGCGGCCCCGACGGCGCGAATGGCAGCGTATTTAGTGACGTCGTTCCCGGCGCAATCAGCGGTGTCACGGCAACGTGCGGATCACCGACCATGGGCGCAGTGTGTGGCGCAGTCAACGTGGCAGGAAACAACGTGACCAGCACCATCGCTACTTTGCCAACGGGTGCCACCGTCACCTTCACCATTCAGGGCACAGCACCGCAAAGCGGCACGCTTGCCAACAGCGCCACCGCGATTGTACCGGCGGGTGTGACCGACCCCGATGATCCCGGCCGCACTGGCGCGGGCAACAACACGTCGAACACGGTCATGACCGTCGTGATTGCACCTGATTTGCAGTTAACCAAAACTGGAAGCAGCGGTATGTTTAGTGTCGGCGGCACGGGTAGCTTCACGCTCACGCCAAATAACTCCATCGGCCAAGCGCCAACTACTGGCACCATCA
>JBKJMK010000405.1:0-8305 GCA_046596005.1 Usitatibacteraceae bacterium
CGTGCAACGCTGCCACCTGCCTGGCAAGTCGCACCGGATCGGGATTGAATGCAACGGTGATGCTCGCGATTCGACTATCCCGAATGATCGGTTTGCGCGCAAGCCGCGCCTGCGCACGCGCGCGAATCGGCGCAATCGGGTCATCCGCAATGAAACGCCTGACAAGATTCAGATACGCCGGATGCTTTTCCAGGAGGCGCTGCATATTATTTGTTTTCAGCGCTTCAGTCCTGGCATCGAAAGACCGGCTCCCCAGATGGGCGATAAAGGTGTCATCACACAAAACGTTGCGATAGCCGGCATTGATCGCACGCATGCAGAAATCATTTTCTTCGCCGTAGCCCAGGCCGAACGTTTCGGCGTCGAACAAGCCGATCGCATCGAGCAGTTCACGGCGGATATACATGCAAAATCCTACCGCCGTTGGAATTTCCGGATAAGTTGGCAATGCAGCCGCTTCCAAGGCGTGATTGACGGCTTCAATATCCACGCCTTCCAGTGGATTATTCTGGCAGAACACTGGAAAGGAGCAGATTTCCGCGTTATTGGAAAACGGCGTAATGGTGCCGATCCTGCGGTCGGAGTCTGCGCAGCGTTGCAGTTTCGCAAGCCAGCCGGATGTGACAATGGTGTCCGAATTCAGCAGTACCACGTCATTTTTGCTCAAGGACATCCCGCGATTTACCGTCCCGACAAATCCCCTATTGGAGGCATTTTTCAGCAACATGATCCGGGCATCCGCTTGCGCTTGCAACGCCGCGAACAACGCCGCGATGCGTTCATCAGGCGAGCAGTCGTCGATCAGCACGATCCGGCAATGCTTCGGCGAATGCCGACGCACGCTGTCGATGCAGCGGGTGACATCTTCAACTGCGTTGTAGACAGGAATGATGATGTCGATGGTATTCAACGCCGTTGTTCCCCGCGCGATGCCAGGTAAATCCCTGTCAGCAGCATTGAAAACCCCACCAGTTGCAGCGGCGCGAAACGCTCACCGAAAATCAGCCACGCGAGCAAGGCGGAACCAATGGGTTCGCCGAGAATGACAATGGCAATGAAGGTGGCTGAAACATGTTTTAACGCCCAATTGATGGCGCTGTGCCCGAGCAACTGCGGTCCGAGCGCCAGCGCAAGCAGGCATATCCACGCGAGCGAGGAAAATCCGCTTAATGGAACGCCGTTCACCACGGCAGTCAGCAGCAGCGCCACTGCGGCACTCGAATACACCAGCCAGATATACGGCAGCAACGACATGGTTTTGCGAAGGCGTCGCCCGATAAGCAAATAACCGCAAACGGTGAGCGAGCCCACCACCGCGAGTGCATTGCCGAGCATGGGATTGCTGCCACCGCTGCCCGCTACAAGGCGCGCATCAGAGAGAAAAATCAACGCGCTGCCCGCGATGGCGGCGCAGATGCCGAGCAACAGCCAGCGACTGAGTTTTTCCTTGAAGAATAACCAGGACACCAACGCGATCCAGATCGGATTTGTGGTGACCAGGGCTGTACTGCTGGCGACGGAGGTGTAGGCAAGCGAGGAAATCCAGGCGGCGAAATGCAGCGCCAGAAACACGCCTGCGACACCACCAAGCAACCAATCCTGTTTTTTCAATGCGCTGATTTCTTTCGATGACTTTGCCCACGCCAATGGCCACAGAATTGCGGCGGCGATGGCCAATCGCCACGCTGCAATGGAGATGGAATCAACACCTTCGGCCTGTGCAATGCGTATCAGGATCGCCGCGCTCGAGACGATTAATACGGCGGCACCGAGCACCGCATAGGGTAGCCACGGTTGATGAACGGTCACAGGCAATGTGTTTGCAGACAAGGTCAGACTTCTTTGGACTGGTTGAGGGGCGATGAATGGTTGAGAGACGGTCGCGATTTTTCGCAGCGTAGAAATTCAAACACTAGCATCGGCGGGTGTTCCAGCGGCAAATGTCCTGGAAAGCCGCGCCCATGCTGGAGTTTAACTGTGATTTTTTATAAACTCCGTTCTTACTGGGTATAGAAGCAATAGTGCGCTACGCTGTTGTATCAACGTACCCCTCTCAATCCTTTGATGCCCATGCACCCGCACTGGAAAGATTGAAGCTGAGGCAGAACGGCGGTATGGTTAAAGGAATTCTCGTGTCGGAGCTTAGGTGAAAAATTTTCGACTTTGGCACCTTCGTCAAAATGTTTACGGAAACTCATTCTGCAAAGCCCAAAAGCGAACATGGTAAATGCATTAAAAGTCGGCCTCAGAACGCAAACAAAATGGAGTTAAAAGTGAAGCTACCCAAGATACTGCTCACCCTCGCAAATTGCCTGATGATTGCGTCGTTCGCATCCATTGTAGCCGCGCAATCGTGGCCGACCAAACCGATCAAGATTGTGCTGGGTTTCCCGCCCGGTGGCGCGACTGACATACTTTCGCGTGATTTTGCGGCCAAGCTTGCAGAGGAACTCAAGCAACAGGTCATTATTGAAAACAAGCCGGGTGCCGGCGGCACCATCGGCGCTGACATCGTTGCCAAAGCGCCAGCCGATGGCTACACACTCACTATCGGCACGTCGAGCAACCATGCGATAGCCGTCAGCCTTTACAAGAAACTGCCCTACGATCCCATCAAGGATTTTGCACCGATCACCATGCTTGCCGTATCGCAGAATGTCGTGGTGATCAATCCCGGCGTACCGGCTAACAACATCAAGGAACTGGTCGCGTACGCGAAAGCGAACCCGGGCAAATTGAACTTCGGCTCATCGGGTAACGGTACCATCTCCCACCTTACCGGCGAGATGTTCAATACGCTCAATGGCACGCAAATCACCCATATCCCGTACAAGGGCAGCGCATTTGTATTTCCGGATCTGCTGTCGGGACAGATATCGGTCATGTACGATTCAACAATTTCCATTGGCTCGCTGGTCAAATCAGGCAAGGTGAAAGCACTTGCCGTCACCGGTGCAAAACGTTCGCAATTGGTACCTGAACTGCCGACAGTCGCCGAATCAGGCTACCCCGGATTTGAATCGACCAACTGGTTCGGTTTTTTTGCGCCAGCCGCAACACCCAGGGATATTTTGATCAGGCTGAATGCTGCCGCTGTGAAGGTACTTGCGGCACCGGATCTGCAAGCGCGTTTTGCGCTGCAAGGCGCAGAAGTTGTCGCGAACAGGCCGGATGAGGCGCTGGCAATGCTGAAAGCCGATATCGTCAAATGGGCAGACGTGGCAAAAAAATCCGGTGCAAAAATTGACTAGACATCAGCGCTGCATCATCACGCCCCGTTGGTTTGTTTCATCGCGCCTTGAGGTCGCAATCAATTCGCATTTGATGCCATAAAAGCGCACCTTGTTCCGGCGGGCAGCACGAGTCAAAAACCTGCGTAAGGGATCATTGACTTCGCGATTGAATTTACATAGCCTCAACTTCTCATGTGCGTTGGTTTTGCGCACAACAGCACGCGTTTTTCGGCGGGATTGAGTCGACGGCATGATAAACAAAATTACCAATTCAATTGCGGAAGCGCTGGCGGATATCAAAGACGGATCTACCGTCATGATTGGTGGCTTCGGCGGCGCGGGTCAACCGACAGAACTGATCGACGGCCTGATTGCGCATGGTGCGCGCAATCTCACCGTCGTTAACAATAATGCCGGCAATGGCGAAACCGGACTGGCTGCGCTGCTTAAGGCCGGACAGGTACGCAAAATCATCTGCTCTTTTCCACGCCAGGCGGATTCGCAAATTTTCGACGGCCTCTATCGCACCGGAAAACTGGAGCTCGAACTGGTGCCACAAGGTAATCTTGCCGAGCGCATTCGTGCGGCGGGCGCCGGCATCGGCGCGTTCTTCTGTCCCACCGGCTATGGCACAGAACTGGCCAAGGGCCGCGAGACCCGAGAGATCAATGGACGCATGTATGTGCTGGAAATGCCCATTCATGCCGATGTCGCATTAATCAAAGCCGAAGCCGGTGATCGCTGGGGCAATCTGGTGTATCGCAAAGCCGCGCGCAATTTCGGCCCGATCATGGCCGCTGCAGCCAACGTGACGGTCGCCTCGGTGCACGACATTGTGGCGTTAGGCGCACTCGACCCCGAGGCCATCGTGACACCGGGTATATTTGTGCAACGCGTAGTCAAGGTGGCGCGCAGCGCCACCGGGCCAGCAGGCTTCAAAAAGGCGGCCGCATGAACAAGTGGAATCGCGATCAGATGGCGGCACGCGTCGCACGGGACATACCCGAAGGTGCCTATGTGAATCTGGGCATAGGCTTGCCGACGTTGGTGGCCAACCATCTGCCCAACGACCGCGAGGTTTTCCTGCACAGCGAAAACGGCATCCTCGGCATGGGGCCTGCGCCCGCGCCCGGAGAGGAAGATTACGACCTGATCAACGCCGGCAAACAACCGGTGACGCTGCTGCCTGGCGGCGCGTATTTTCATCACGCCGATTCGTTCGGCATGATGCGCGGCGGACATCTGGATATCTGTGTGCTTGGCGCATTCCAGGTTTCGGTCACGGGCGATCTGGCCAACTGGCACACGGGTGCTGCCGACGCGATCCCGGCGGTCGGTGGCGCGATGGATTTGGCTATCGGTGCCAGGAAAACCTATGTGATGATGGAGCACCTCACCAAGAGTGGTGACAGCAAAATCGTCGGCACCTGTACTTATCCATTGACGGGTATCGGCTGCGTCAGCCGCGTTTATTCAGACCTTGCAGTGATTGATATTACGCCGGACGGTTTGCAGGTTGTTGATATCGTCGACGGATTGTCGTTTGCGGCATTGCTAAAGGTCAGCGGCGTTCCGCTCAGACAGTAAAGACCGAATTATTCATCGAGACAATATGATCGACGCCTACATCTGTGACGCAATTCGCACGCCCTTCGGCCGTTACGGCGGCGCATTGTCCAGCATCCGCACCGACGATCTCGCAGCACTCCCGATCAAAGCACTGATACAACGAAATCCGCATCTCGATTGGTCGGCAATCGATGATGTCATCATGGGCTGCGCCAATCAGGCGGGTGAAGACAATCGCAATGTGGCACGCATGGCGTTGCTGCTGGCCGGCTTGCCTGTCGCTGTTCCCGGCTGCACGCTGAATCGCCTTTGCGGCTCAGGCATGGACGCAGTCGGCACCGCGGCACGCGCCATCAAATCCGGTGAAACGGCATTGATGATTGCCGGCGGCGTGGAGAGCATGAGCCGTGCGCCGTTCGTGATGCCCAAGGCTGACGCCGCATTCTCGCGAGCCAATGCGGTTTACGATACCACCATTGGCTGGCGCTTTATCAATGCCAAAATGAAAGCGTTGTACGGCGTCGACCAGATGCCGGAGACGGCTGAAAACGTTGCGGACGACTATAATATTTCGCGTGCGGATCAGGATGCGTTTGCGTTGCGCAGCCAGCAGCGCGCGGTGGCCGCGCAGTTGGCAGGCCACTTCGACAATGAAATCGTACCGGTCACACTCGCGCAGAAAAAAGGCGATCCCGTCAGCGTTGTCAAGGACGAGCATCCGCGCGAGACCTCGCTGGAATCGCTGGCCAAACTGAAGCCGATCGTCAAAGAGACCGGATCGGTAACGGCAGGTAACGCCTCAGGCGTCAATGATGGTTCCTGCGCATTGCTGATCGCCAACGCCGATACTGCAAAGCGATTCGGGCTAGTGCCGAAAGCACGCATTGTCGCCATGGCCACATCCGGGCTGGCGCCGCGCATTATGGGGTTGGGTCCCGTGTCGGCCACGCGCAAGGTGCTCGCGTTGGCTGGTTTGACGCTTGAGCAGATGGACGTGATCGAATTGAACGAAGCGTTCGCCGCACAGGGCCTGGCAGTGATGCGCGAACTCGGGCTGCCCGACGATGCCCCGCACCTGAATCCGAACGGTGGTGCGATTGCGCTGGGACATCCGCTGGGCGCATCCGGCGCACGGCTTATCACCACCGCCACCTATGAACTGCATCGTCGCAACGGTCGATACGCGCTCTGCACGATGTGCATCGGTGTGGGACAAGGCATCGCCGTCATTATCGAAAAAGTGTGAAGATGAGCACGACGCTGAATAGAAGATTGTTTTGGCCAGTGATAACCGCATTCGTCCTGCTTGCTGCCCCGGGTCACGCGCAAACACTGGCGGAACTCGCCCTTTACGAGGGATCAGACCGCATGTCGCGCCTGATCGCGGGTGCCAGGAAGGAAGGCTCATTGCAGTTCTACACGACAATTCCGGCCGAGTATCTGCGGCCGATCACGGATGAGTTCGAGAAGAAATACGGTGTGAAGGTCGACATATGGCGTGCTCGATCAGAAGCAGTGTTGCAACGCGTGCTGACCGAAGCCAAGGCTGGACGCTGGACAGTCGATGTGGTCGAAAGCATCTCGCCACCGATGGAGGCACTGTACCGCGAGAAACTCACGCAGGAAGTTCGCTCACCCGAGCACAGGAACCTGATTGACGGCGTGTTGCCCACGCATCGCGAATGGGCACCCACCCTGATTTTTATTTTCGTGCAGGCATACAACACCGCCAAGGTTAAAAAGGAAGAACTGCCAAAATCCTACGCCGATCTGCTCGACCCGAAGTGGAAAGGCCGACTCGCCATTGAGGCGTCGGATCACGAATGGTTTTACAGCGTGGCACGCGATATGGGAGAAGAGCGCGGCCTCAGGTTCTTCCGCGATCTGATGGCGACCAACGGTCTTTCGGTACGCGTCGGTCATCCCTTGCTCACTACATTGGTCGCCTCGGGTGAAGTGCCGTTGGCGCTGACCGTGTATCAATACAGCCCTGAGCAGTTGAAAAAGAAAGGCGCGCCGATCGACTGGTTTGCCATCGAACCGGCAGTGGCTATTTCAGACGGCATGGCAGTGATGAAAAAAGCCCCGCATCCCCACGCCGCACTGCTCTTCTACGACTATTTGTTGAGTGAAGAGGGCAACCGGCAGATCGCCAAACTCGGCTATGCACCGACCAACCGGCATTTGGAATCCCCGCTGAGCAAGTTGCGCGTCAAGGTACTAAACCCGTCAACGCTGCTCGACGAATCGGTTAAATCAAACGCGTTGTTTGACGAACTTATCATCAAGCGTGCCGGCAAGTAAGTGGTGCGGCGAACAGTTTAACCGGGTGGTTGTTTCTACATTTCACCAATGAGGAGAACAAGATGATGCGTGCAAAACTATTCGTACTGGCAGTTGGCATCGTGGCACCATTTTTGGTGTCGGCGCAGACCAACAACGCAGCGTCGGTCGAGCGCGGCCAGATGCTGTATCAGAAGAATATGTGCTCCGCCTGCCACGGCACAGCAGGCAACGGGGGTGAGCGCGCAAGCGGCCCCCCAATCGCGCCCGATGTATGGCCCCTTGAAGCCATGAAAATTCAGTTGCGCAATCCACGCCAGGCCATGCCACGCTACAGCGAAAAATTTTTGAACGACAACGATGCTACGGATATTCACACCTATCTGTCGTCAATCAAAGCTGGGCCGAAAGCCAGGGATATTCCGCTGCTGTCAACGTTGTAACCAGCCAACATCACACCAAGTTTCCAGCGTTTCCTGCATACTAGGCAAGGCGCGCGAAAGATTACGGATAGAGCGAGGCGCCGGGGCGCGTTGGGCACTGTGGATTAAGCGCACGCGGAGGAAATCGAAGGACTCACCGGAAATTTCATGGGGCGTTTCTGCAGGGAATTTTCAAATCCAAGGCGGAGCCTGCAATGACCGTGCCGCTTCCCAATAATGAGGTCGAGCGGCTAAAGGCGCTCGAATCATATGAAATTCTGGATACGCCCGCCGACCAGGTGCTGGACGACATCACGCGCTTGGCCGCATTCGTTTGCCAGACCCCCATTTCCCTGGTCACACTCCTGGATTCAAAGAGACAGTGGTTTATGTCCAAGGTAGGCGTGCCTCTCGTGGAAACTCGCCGCGATATCGCATTTTGCGCATACACCATCCTGGACCCAGCTAAAGAATTCTGTGTGCCGGATGCGGTAGCCGACGCACGGTTTTCCGACAACCCACTGGTGACCGGTGAACCTCACATGCGGTTTTACTACGGTTTGCCAATCACCAGCAGCAATGGGTTTGTGCTTGGAACCCTTAGCGTAATCGACACCATTCCGCGCGAACTTTCATCCGAACAAAAAATGATACTTGGTGTCCTTCGCAGGAGCGTGACAGCAGAACTGGAGGTGCGTCGTCAGGCCAATCTTGTCAAAAAGTTATACCAAACCAGAACATTGCACGATGCCGAACTATATAAATTGCTTTGGGAAACGGCGACCGATGCGGTTCTGA
>JBKJMK010000107.1:0-7991 GCA_046596005.1 Usitatibacteraceae bacterium
ACCGCCTGCGGCTCATCCCATTCCGTCACCTTTACTGCCTCGACGTTTTTTGCGGATCCTACCCAGGCGTTAAAACCGACGAAATTGACAAAATTTGTTCCCTGCAACAACAGCTGCGCCATGATGGCGTTGTTATCGTTGGCCTGGCTCAAGTGACAATCGCTACAGGTCTTTGTCTCGGTCTTGCGTTCAGTGTGCGGATAGTGCGGTGCAAACGCCTGCGAAGAAAAGCCGCTGGCCGCAATCGGCGCTTGTTGAATGTAGATACGTTCCCGATTGGAATTGGTCGAGCTGAGCAGCAAGGCTGAAGATGACCTGATCGGTGCGACACGCGCACCTTTAACCGGGCCGTGCCTGCCGAGCTGGAACATATCGTCACGCGCGACCTGCGGGTTGTAGGTGGCGTAGTTGCGCGTCTCACCGCCTTCGTAATGCAGGCGCTCGGTTTTCCAGTTTGCCTGAATAGGCAAATGGCAACCCGCGCACGACGTCGTCCACGACAGGTGGCATGTATAGCAAGTCATCTTCTCGTTTGCATGCGCGTAGTCAGTCTTGCCATCTGCACCAGGTGGGCCCCATTTTCCGTCCCGGCCTTCTTGCCCGGCGTGCATCAGCTTGGCGCGTGCGGCTTTCTCGTTGTATTTGGGATGACCTGGCGTAACGCTGTCTTTGACGAGACTCATCTCCCATTCCAGATCTTTTTCAAGCGCAGAACGCTGGAAAAGCTTGCCCTCTTTCCACTCGAAGCGCTTGCGACCATCTTGCGTACGCAGCGTCAGCAGATCGCGGCCACCCGGTTTTGCGGCAGGCCCGCTGGTTTGCAGCGTTGGATATTTGTTTGCCGTGCCGTGGCAATCGGCACAATCGATCTCTACCGCGGCCGCAACCTCGCCGTAGATATGCCCGTTACCATGCGCATCCTGCGAAAAATGGCAGTCGACACAATGCATGCCCACATCGAGATGAATCGACGTCAGGTGCACGGCCTTCTGAAATTTTTTCGGATCGGTATCGTCGACCGGTTTGTTTTCTTTGTCGAGTAGCGTGCCCTTGCGGTCGCGTTTGAATATGTAGCGGAAATTCCAGCCGTGGCCGTGGTAATCGGCAAACTGGGTGTCTTTGAGCGTGGGATTAAGTTCTGAAACTTTCTTTGAGAATTCGGGGTCGCCCCATAGGCCTCGAGTCGAGGCTTCTTCAGGATTGCGATCGAGAATCTTCCTTGCCTCGGCGTCGGTTGGGTATTTCTGTTTCTTCGGCCACATTGAAGGTGCGTCTGCTTCGTAGTCCCACATGGTCGCGCCATAAAAGCTGTTCACGAACACATTCGGCTGATGCATGTGGCAAACCATGCATTGGGATGAGGGAATCGCGCGGGTAAATTCGTGCTTCAGCGGATGGCCGGAGCGGTCCTTCGGGATCGTCGGATCCTTGGTCTGCGATTTACCCTCATGACCGAATTTCGCGTACGGGCCGGAGCGGGTCGGATCACGATCATTGGCATAAACGGTGTGACACGCGGTGCAACCAGAAGAGCGATAGTCGCCCGGCTGTTCGTTGGTGCCGAGAAACCAAAGATGTGGATCGTTCAGACGTGTCTTGGTGATGTTGATAACCGGCACAGCGATACGTTGACCGGTGCCGGGCCCGCGATTGGATTGCTTGATATCAGGACGACCGGGTTCGTCCAGTTTTTGTAACGCGCCACTGCTGTTGGGTACGCCAACCTCCGGGAAGCCGCTACTGATGACACGACCGCCGCGCTCGAACACCCGAAAAATATCGCCGGGCGGAATGGTCTCCCACGCAGGCAGCGGGGCGAGCGACGGCAGGATGCCCATCCTGGTCATGTGCTCGTTAACCGGCACCGGATTCTTGATCGTGGCACCGATGCTGTCCGCCGTATAGGCCTCGCCCAGAATGTAGCGTTTGTAGGGAAGTATTCCGTTGTTGTATGACGCGCCGCCCCACAACATGGCACTGGTGGACATGAGACTTCTCTCGACCTGCTGCACTGTTTCCAGGTGGCATGCGCCGCATGCGTCGCGCGCCACCCGCAAATCGCCCGGGTTGATGAAGCGGATGAACTCTTTGGCTTCCTTATTGAGCTTCGCGTACGAGCCTTTTGGATTGTTCGAGTCAGGCGTGTGCCAGACTTTCGGAAAGCGCGGGCTGATGTGAGCACGATTCATCGCCATGCCATACAGCGCTTCGTCCTTGCCCTTGTATTCCGAATCCGCTGGCCTCTTTACCGCGACGTCGCCGCCGTGACAATCGGTGCAGCCAAGTACCACGGCCGGATTGGCGTGCATGGTGTGGCGATCAGTGCCGGTATGGCACGACATACAGCCGGCAGATTTCTTCTCGGCATCTTTCACCGTTTGGCGTTCAGGTGCAGGCGGATGACTGATGTACTTGATTACCTGCGCCTTCTCCTCGCCGGCAGCGTGGGCAGTAGTCGCCGTACCGAGCAGGCAGCATGCGAGCAATGAAATCAAGCACTGGAGCGCCTTTGCGGGCAAAAATGCTCCACAAGCCGCGCCAATGCTAGAACTTACGATCTGTATATATGGGATCATGTCAGTATGTCAGCAACAAGTTCATGAGGATCGAATACTGCGGACCGCGCTTATCTTCTTCATAGAGTTGCTTCAATCCCTTGCCTGGTAGCAGTGCTGCAGCAGACGCGTTAAAGACAAAATTCTGCGACATGAATGGCCGGTACTGCGCACCGATGGAGATATCGACCCCGAGATCTTTCGACGGCGGCGTCTGATTGCGGAGCACACCAAGTACTGACGTATTCATGAAATTCAACTTCGATATATTGGCAAGCAGCCGAATTTCAGGTGTGACATCGGCATCCGTGCCGAGCCCAAACAAAACCAATCCGGGGTTCACAAAATTTGACTGGCCCTGATCTTTCGATGAACGCAGCGATGGCAATACCCCATTACGCCCTGATAACGTGACACCACCGCCGCCAATCAGCGCTATGCCCTGGCGAATGAAAAAACTGGTGTCGGCCCCGGCGAATTGTGGATTCTCCAGTATCGCGTCAAAGCCGGTTGCCTTTCCGTCAAACGGATTTTTGTCGCCGCTGGCTATCAGCGCGTTGGCGCGTATTCGCAGCCAGGAGAAATCCCGCGATAACTCGGCAGCGGCAAAGCCCGCGCGGATGGTTTGTTTTTGTTGCGCAATCGGATTTCGATCATCGGTGCCGAGCGCCGCGTAAAACGACGATGTGAGATTCCATACACCAAAGTGCCCGTCGCCGTTGATGCCCAGGTAGGTAACACGATAGTTGTGCGGTCGCACATCGCCGACAACTGCGGGCCGAATCAGAAAACCATTGGTATCGTAGTAGTCGCGCCCCGCCTCACGATTGATATTGTGAATAATTGTCGCCTGGGTCGTATGGCCAATAACGGGGAAATCCTGTTTGTATACGTTCGCCACAAGCACATGATCGCGTCGCACCTGCTGGCTGACATCGTTCAAGCCGCTGTTGGTGTCTTTCTCCATGCGGCGAAAATAAGCGAGGTTGTATTGGAGTTGGTTGTTGTCGCGTATGCCGAACAGACGCACGCCAACCGGCACATCCTGAAATATGAATCCGCGAAAATCAGAAATAAACGGCTGAATACCGACACGTATTGAATCGAAGTCAAAGCGATCTGAAACGTTGCGCAAGTGCACGTCCGCAAACGCTTCCTGAATACCAAGGTGGGAATCAGTACGCGTCTTTCCTTCGCGCGGATCGATGCGCAGCCCGCGCACTTCACCGATGCGGGCGTGATTGATCTGAATGGCGGGCACCAGACGGAACTCGTAATCCGGTGGCTTGAAAGTGGTGTTGCCTTTGAGGATAGCCGCAGAAAAAATCAGTGTTTCGACCAGGACAGTCTGACGCGAGCGTCCGAACATATCATTTGCGCTGGTACGAAGGGATGATTGTGCGCCGACGGGCGTGGGAAGACGCCGCATTTCGATCAGCGTATCCGAGATACCCGAGAGTGCCAGGAACCAATCCGGCCCCCATTTGGCAAACGGCTCGTAAGGCTTGTCTCCCTTGTAGACATTGTGGTTGTAGGGGTCATACCACGGGAACTTGAAGCCCAACGAATCCATGATGCGCCAGCGATCCGGTACCGACACGGATTCACGTGGCATCAACGGTGTTGGTGGCGGAACCTGTTTGGGATCGATTGGCGGCAATTCGTATTTCAGCGGCGTGCCTGCCGGGCGTTCCCGCTCGATCACGGTGCTGTCAATTGCCTCACCCTTATCCGGCTCCACGGGGGTCGTGGTTTGGGCGAAGCTGCTCGCGTGCATCGCGCCAATGACGGCAACGACAATCAGTTTGCGCAGCGGGAATCTATTCGTGCGAGCCGACAAGGTTGTCGTCATAGCCCCTCGCACACGTTTTGCTCGGTCGAGTCGTTGAATGGGGCCTGCGGACAGTTCACGTAGCGCAGTCGCGTGCCCTCGCCGCGTGGCGCGAGGATATCGGCACGCGTCGATTTGGGCGCATGACCGATGCCATTCGCAAGAATTTTGCCAGCATTTGCCAGACCCAGGAATGACACCATGTCATCCTGATCAATGCCGTCGCCGGAGATACCGATGGCACCAATCAGTTGGGTACCTTTGTAGATTGGAAACGCCCCCGGGAAAATCTGGACGCCGTTTTTAGCACGGGAAAGGCCGGTGCAACCCACCGCCGCCGATCCGGTAGCAGAGGCGATGATGGCGTTGTAAATCAAATCGAGCTGCATGCCCAAGTGAAAAGGGCTCCAGTTGTTATAAGGCGTGCTGAATGGGCCAGGTTCGGTACCGCTAATGCCATCCGGGAAAAACGGCCGCGAAAGATTGCCTATGGCCCGGTTAGAGAAAGCGATGCCATTGGCAAACATGGTCGGATCGTTAAAAAACTGCCGCGCCGTTGCCATATATGCGGCAAATGTTCGGTACGAAGGGACCGGATTGCCGCTGGCACCCAGATAGTTTGCAGTCGGCAACGCGGATATGTCGGCAGCGGCACTGGGCAACGAAAACAGGAGTGCAGAACGGGCTTTTTGCAAGGAAACATCGGTACCGAAAACGGGACCGTCCGGGGTGCGCGCCAGACCAAGTACTTCGCCCTGCGTATCGACGACTGCGATGGTGACCTGAACAGAAGATCCAAGCGGACGGCGAATCTGCGCACGAGCGCGATTGGCAATTTTTAACGCTTCCTGAATGATGGTCGTGACCTCATTTAGCTTTAACTGCCCGTCGGTTCCGTCCCGGACAGGGTAGCGATTTTGGTTGCTGCCGTCGACTAGTATGAAGCCGCTTTGTGCGGCAAAGGCACCGGTGTCAGCGCGATAGCCGGAGGCTGCATTGCCAAAGGAAACGCCTTGCCGGAGCGTGCCGTCGAAGTATCCGTCAATAGCTATGACAGCGCCTGCCAGACTGGCGAATACAGGCACCTGGGTCGCGCTGGACTGAACGGCTTCGGAGTCAACATACCGGAACGTGCGGCCATCTGCCGTGATGCGGTTGGCGCGGATGTCGTCGGGCGCTGAAAAACCTATCGTGCCGGCGACGGCAATCAACTCATCAATGTCTTGATCGATATCGGTGATATCCGGGTCGAGTCCGTACACGCCATCGGCGATAACGCCAACACCGCCGACGAGGCGATTATTCTTGTACAGCGGCAGGCCGCCCGGATCAGCGGATAGTCCCAGTGGCGAGCGCTTCGGCCCGACGCTGCCGTGCTCTGCGCGACGCATCAGATCCGAGCAGGAAAATTGAGAAAACTGCACACCGAAGAGCGGTCCGGCCGGCTGGTTGAATTCGCGCGGGTTGAAATTTTCCTGCACGATCTGGCTCGCAGTTCTGGTTGAGAACGCATTGCCATTTGACGAGAGGTACGCGCCGGTGATTGCCTTTGTTAGTGCGGCGAACGTGTCGGGAAGAATATCAATGCGCTCAAGCCCGCCACTAATGCCTTTGCCACTACTGATTCGAAAATTGGTCTTGGCCCCTGTCATGCGAAACACGCCTAAAACGTTGCCGACGCGATCCACTACCGCGATTGTCGCTGGCTGTTTGCGCGCGGTGGCTTCATTGACCGCCTGCGCGATCACACGTTGAACATCGTCGACGGTCAGAAAATCCGTCGCGGCCGCAGGAGGTGCACAGCTGCCCGTGCACACCGCCGTACCGACGTTGCCACTGCCGCCGCCACACGACCCCAGCAGTCCGATCGCAATGACCGCACTGAACGCCAACCAGCGTCGAATCATTGTGGCGCTCCGCCTGCTTTGTTCAGTTTAGGCGGGGCATGCTGCTCAACATGGTACGTATTGGCTGCCACCGTTTTCGGCAACAGTTTCGGTTGATTGCTGCCCGGAACGATCGGAGGAACGCCGGCTTTGGGGCTGCCCGTATGAAATCCATGGCAAGTCTCGCAGGTACCCGGCGCTTTATCCTTGCCCGTCACGTTTCCATCATGACATTCGCGGCAGTTCTTGATGTCAGGGATGGCGATGTCAGCACTCTTCTTGGATCCGGCAACATCGTGGCATGAACTGCACTTGTAGGTGTTGTGTCGGCTATGCGGAAAGCGCGCTTTTGGCAGCCAATGCTGGGTCACCGCGACTGGTGCGACTTGCCATTGCGTGGCCGGATCAGCGGTTGCGTCGCCGCGCTTGATTTGGTGACACTCAAAACACACACGCACTTCGAAAAGTTCCTGCGAAATTTTATCTGCCTTGGCGCCCGCCCATTTTAGTGCCGCCTCCCGCTTGCTCTCGCCAACCCGCGCGCCTGGGCGCTTAATGCCATCTTCGAGCACAACATCGATCGGCGCATCAGTCAGCGCTGCCTGTGCGTAATGTTCCTGCAATGTGGCAATGACATCGGCGACTTTGCCATGTGGTACCTGCCGGCTTGTCGCTTTGGGTTCAAACTCAAGCGAATGGCAGGACTGGCAATGTTCTCCCATCGTGACCGGCTTGAAACGGATGCCGGTTTCATCGTTCACGTGGCAATTCTTGCACTCCATCTGCGCGCTACCGTTCGGGCCGCGCAGACCTTTCGGATTCAGATGAACGTCGTGCGGAAACTTCAGACCTGATGCTTCAACAAAGCTTTTTTTATCATTTTGTGCAATGCGCACAATCGCCGCAGCGCCAGTCTTTCCGGGCAACAGCATTGACACCTTGAATGGTGGGTGATCCTTGGTGAATTCCGCAACATCGGCGACGCCCGTCTGTGGGTGGCGTGATTTGAGGTTCTGGTGACAGTCAGTACAAAGCGGCGAATCGGATCGTACCAATCCCATCGGCCCCTTGTGATCCCGGTGGCACGACGAGCAGCGGGTATCACCGAATACGCCGCTATGCAGCGCCTTGGCCTCCTTCGTTTCAAGCGCAAAATGCCAGCCGATTTTCTTATGGCAATCTTCACACGCCCCGTTAGTCACCTGCACAAACGGCTGCTGATGACATGCGCTACAGTTGCTGCCAAAGCTGGCATGTGCACTTGACAATGGTCCGACATCCCACGACGCGTCTGCTTTCAATCCTGTTTTTGCCGAGTCTTTGCCGTGCCCACGATCAAACGCATTCATGACCGGCCATGCGAGAAAAACCAGTAACACTGCCGTACCTGCCACCCAACTAAAGGTACGTTTGGATAACCAGGTAGATTTAAGACCTGCTTTGACGTTGCTCCGCACTTCTTCAAGGTCATCCTTTAGCGGATCAATGAGCTCTACACTCAAGGCAAGGTTCGCGTCGTTTTGCGCCGGCAGTACAATCAATTCAAACGGACCGACATGTATCCGCTGGCCGACTTTTAATGTCGCGGCGCGCTGAAGGCCGCCATCGACGCTAACCACGCCACCACGCGCCTCAATGTACGATATTTCGTCGACGCCACAAATAATCTCGGCGTGAAACAACGCAACGCGTGGGTCGGAAAGGTGCAATTTGCAATCA
>JBKJMK010000166.1:0-15860 GCA_046596005.1 Usitatibacteraceae bacterium
TCGCAGGTAATCATTAGTATTGCCGCAGGCGTCAGCACACCGAGCCTTGCCCTTTGGCTGGGTGCAAGTGGGGCACCTTACAACAATATTGTCCGCACCATGCCCAACACACCGGCACTGATTCGCGCGGGTATTTCCGGGCTATATGCAGCGCACGGAGTAGGCGCGGGCGGACGCAAAATTGCCGAATCGTTATTGCGTGCCGTCGGCAAAACCGTCTGGTTCAATGAGGAAGCAATGCTTGATGCCGTGACCGCTGTGTCAGGTAGCGGACCTGCCTACGTGTTTTATTTCATCGAAGCGCTCGAACAGGCGGCGCTTGAGTTAGGTTTTGATCACGAAAGCGCGCGCCTGTTTGCCAGTCAAACTTTCCTCGGCGGCGCGCAACTGGCAGCCTCGACGCGTGATTCGCCCAAGGAATTGCGCGCACGCGTCACGTCCAAACGCGGCACGACAGAACGTGCGATCGAAATATTCGAAGCGCATGCCCTCAAGCAGGGCTTCATTGACGGTGTCAAAGCGGCTTCCGCCCGTTCGCGCGAGCTGGGACAGGAGCTTAGTGCCCTGCGCACCCCGGTGTCTGGCGCCGCAGGAGGCGGCGGCAGATGACGCAGGCATTCATCTTTGTCATCGAGACTGTGGTCAACCTGTTTGTGCTCGCGGTCCTGACGCGTTTCTATGCGCAAGCACTGCGCGCACCGTTTCGCGCCAATGCCGGTAATCCGATTGTTGATTTCATTCTGGCATTGACAGATTTTGCCGTGAAACCACTGCGCAAAATAGTGCCTGGGTTGCTGGGTCTGGATTTTGCGTCGCTGCTGGTAGCATGGGTGGCAGAAGTTTTATTGCTATTGGCAAAGGCCGCAATCGTTGTCCCGACCGCCTTTACGCATGCGGGCTTGTGGCCGGCAGTGGCGTTACTTGCCATGGTCAGCCTTGTAAAACTATCCGTTTACCTCTTGATCGGGGTCGTGATCGTGCAGGCGATTTTATCCTGGACCAGCCCGTACCACCCGGTGCGCCCATTCTTCGATGCGCTGGTAAACCCGTTTCTCAAGCCGTTCCGGCGCGTAATTCCGTTAGTCGGTGGTGTGGATTTGTCATCGTTCGCGCTACTGATCGTATTGCAGGTGGTGCTGATGGTGCCCATCGCCTACCTTGAGAAATCAACTGGGGCCTTGCTTACGCTGGCGGCTGGGGGATAATCCCTGAAACCTCGGTTGACTGCGCTTTCGAGGACGTAAAGGAGTTTTCAACAATTTTCGTATTGCTTACCGGCTGACCGATCGGATGATGCGACGTGGACTTTAACGCCAATATTGACTCCCGCTTCGAAAGTGAAATCGAACGCTACAACGTGTGGCGCGAAGGCTTGTCACGTTCCGTGCACGACTACCACTCGTGGCTGGAGCGCACCAACCAGCTCGATGTTCAGCAGTCAATTCGTTTTTACGATTTACTTGAGGCACTCAATCACGGGCGACTGACGCTCGCATTTCTCGCGGAATTTTCGCGTGGCAAGTCAGAACTGATCAACGCGCTGTTTTTCTCCAGTTTCGAAGATCGCCTGCTGCCCTCCGATGTGGGCCGCACGACCATGTGTCCGACGGAAATTTTTCACGATCCGAACGAAGAGCCGTATCTCAAGCTGCTCTCCATCGAAACCCGTTATCGTGACGAGTCCATTTCTCAGCTCAAGAACATGCCTGTGGAGTGGTCGAAGGTGCGGCTCAACATCAACAGTGCAAAAGAAATGAAACAGGCGTTGTCCGCACTTGCCGACACCAAACGCGTGTATGCGCTGGATGCACGCATGATGGGCCTGATTCCGATGTTTGATGAGTCAGGGCAGGGTCCGAGTGAGGACGACATCGTTGAGGTACCGGCCTGGCGCTATGCCATCGTCAATTATCCGCATCCATTGCTGACCAACGGTTTGGCCATTCTGGATACGCCCGGATTGAACGCACTCGGGCTTGAGCCTGAATTAACGCTGTCGACAATCCCAAACGCGCACGCGGTGCTGTTCCTGCTTGGCATCGACACCGGTGTGACAAAAAGCGACCTGGAAATTTGGGACCGCTACGTAAAAGCGGGCGTACCGGCAAAAATCGCTGTGCTCAACAAACTTGACCTGATGTGGGATGAATTAAAGACCGAGCCTGAAATTAAGGCCGGTATGCAGCGCATGATGGACACCACCTGTAACCAGTTAGGGTTGCCGCCGGAACAGGTGTTTGCCCTGTCGGCGCAAAAAGCGCTGGTGGGCAGAATTAAAGGTGATCAGGCGATGGTCGAACTGTCCGGCATCAAACGCCTGGAGACCTATCTTGCCAACGAAATCATTCCAATCAAGCGCCAGTTACTCGCGAAGTCAGTGACGACTGAAATTGGAACGATGATGATTACCAGTCATCGCAGTTGCGTCCAAAAACTTGAATCCAATCGCGCCCAGCTGAGCGAGCTAACGCAGCTTCAGGGCAAGGGTCGCGACGTGACAATGGCGCTCTGGAAAAAAATCAGTGTGGAAAAAGATGCTTACAACGCGGCGCTAACCGAGTACAAGATTCAACGTACTTCGTTTAACCAGAAGCGCAACGCATTGCTGGACTTGTTCAACCCCACGAAGCTCGATGCACTTTGCAAACAAAGCCGGGAGGCAATGAACGACTCCTGGACAACGCTTGGCCTCACACGCGGAATGCGCGAATTGATCCGCCTTATTCAGGAGGATTTCAAAGTGCTGTGCCTTGCAGGCGACGATATCCTGCGCCTGATGGAGGGTGTCTATAACACCTTCGAACAACGCTTCAAGTTTGAAAGAATGAATTTTCCGCTGCTGGATTTTGACGGTCCGCGTGCCCAATTGCAGACACTTATCAGTGAAACTGAAGCGTTCTGTAACGACCCCGTCAACATCGTGATGACAGAGAAGCGCTTTATGGTGCAGCGTTTTTGGCGTCTGTTGGTTAATCGGGCGCGGGTAGTTTTTAACGAGGCGCGTGCCGATACTGATCGATGGCTAACCGCCGTGCCTCTGCCACTCGAGACCCAGATCAGGGATCACAAAGCCCAACTGCAGTCGCGTCTGGACTCATTGGCGAAGATCAATCAACGCGGCGGCGCCATGGATGAAGAGATTGTCACATTGCAAAAACAGCGCCAGGGATTGGAAAGCCAAATTGCAATGATCACGCAACTCATTGTGCAAGTTCGCGATGTCGGCCCGTCCTCTGCGCGCACGACGCCGCTAACTTCACCCGTGGCGGCGAACGGGGAACCCGGGAACATGCCGCAGAATGCCACGGCAACCTCTGACCGCGAGGTCACGATCAAGATGCCGAGAAGTGACACGCCGATCGAGTTTTTAACGACACAGAAGCTGGATCTGAACGCAAAGGCTTAAACTGCGGCGTTTGTTGAACTTCGCAGTGCCCAAGCGTCTGTCAGACCAAAATAACGTCGTACTGCTCCTGGGTGTACGCGGACTCGACCGATAGCGAGATCGGTTTCTTGATAAAGTCCTCCAGCATCGTCATCCCTTGCGATTCTTCGTCGAGGAAGCGATCGATGACTGTCTGTGAGGCGAGAATACGAAACTCCTTCGCATCAAACTGGCGCGCGGAACGCATGATCTCCCGCAGAATTTCATAGCATACCGTCTGCGCCGACTTGATTTCGCCGCGACCGGTACAGGTGGGACATGGCTCGCACAGAATATGGGCCAGGCTCTCACGCGTGCGTTTTCTGGTCATCTCGACCAGGCCAAGCTGCGTAAATCCGTTTACCGTTACGCGGGTACGATCACGCGAAAGCGCCTTCCTGAATTCGGCGAGGACGGCGTTTTTGTGTTCCTCGCTATCCATGTCGATGAAGTCGACAATGACAATGCCGCCAAGATTACGCAATCTCAGTTGCCGCGCAATCGCCTGTGTGGCTTCGAGATTGGTTTTGAAAATAGTGTCATCGAAACTGCGCCCGGACACAAACCCGCCAGTGTTCACATCAATAGTGACGAGCGCTTCGGTCTGGTCGATGATGACGTAGCCGCCAGACTTTAAATCCACGCGACGTTTCAGACCGCGTTCAATTTCGTCTTCAACACCGAACAAATCGAACAAGGGGCGTTCACCGCCGTACTGCTCCAGGACAGAGAGGGATGGCCGGGTGTAGCGTTCGGCAAAATCCTGCATACGTGCGTGCGTCTCCCGTGAATCAACGACGATGCGCTCGGTCTCACGGGTAACGAGATCGCGCAACACGCGTAACGATAAATCGAGATCCTGGTATAGCAGCATCTGCGGTGGTGCGGTTTTGGCGGAAGTGGCAATACCGCGCCATAGCTTGATCAGGTACTCGATATCGGTGGTGAGTTCCTCATCCGTCGCCGTTTCCGCCACCGTACGGACGATGAAACCGCCAGTTTCCCCCGGCGGCATCAGGGCGTGAACTTTTTCACGCAAGTGCTCACGTTCGACCTCATCTTCAATACGCTGTGAAATGCCGATGTGCTGATCGCCCGGCAGATACACGAGCAGGCGGCCGGCGATGGAAATTTGCGTAGACAGCCTGGCACCTTTGCTGCCAATCGGATCTTTGATCACCTGCACGATCAGGGTTTGTCCTTCCTGCAGCAATTTTTCAATCGGCTTCTGTTCGGCGCTTTTGTTTGAGGCCCAAATGTCGCCGACATGCAGGAATGCGGCACGTGTCAAACCGACTTCGATAAACGCGGACTGCATGCCTGGCAACACGCGGCCAACACGCCCCAGATAAATATTGCCGACCAGACCACGATTGGAGCCACGTTCCACCAGCAACTCCTGCACCGCACCCTGCTCCATGATGGCGACACGGGTTTCCTGCGGAGACACGTTGATCAGTATTTGCTCATTCATCTCGGCCAGTCATGAGGGGTTGCGAGGTCAGCGACGTATCCAGTGCGGCACCGCCCCGCCCTAAACATGCAAGCCACATTGTCGCAGCAGTATTGTTGTATCGTAAAGTGGCAATCCCATTACACCCGAGTAGCTGCCAGAGATGCTCACAATAAATTTGGCGGCAAGACCCTGCACGGCGTAACCGCCTGCCTTGTCCATCGGTTCGCCGGAATCGACGTAGCGTTTAATTTCGTCATCCGACAGCGCCGCAAAAGTGACGACGCTTGTCGTGACGACATGTTTTGTGTCTCGTTCCATCGCCACCGCAATCGCAGTGAGCACCTGGTGCGATTGACCGCTAAGCCGCTTCAGCATGCCCACCGCATCGTCGCGATCAACAGGCTTGCCCAATATCTCACCGTCAATTGTCACGGTCGTGTCGGCGGTCAGAATCAGCCGCGGTGGCAGACGGCGCTCACGTACTGCCTTCGTGGCCATCGCCGCTTTGAGTAGCACGATACGTTCGACGTAGTTAGTCGCAACTTCGTCCGGCAATGGCGCTTCATCGACATCGGTGCGCGACGTCTGTTCGCGCATCATCAAGAGCTCGTATTGAACGCCGATCTGTTTTAGCAGTTCGCGTCGGCGTGGGCTTTTTGATGCCAGGTAGATGATATTGGTGGGTGGCGGCATGTCGGAAATTAATCGCGATGATAAGGATGGTTTTGTGTGAGCGACCACGCCCGATAAAGCTGCTCAGCCAGCATCACCCGCACCAGTCCATGCGGCAGTGTACAGCCGGATAGGGCAAATTGCCTCAATGCGGATTGCTTGATCGATGCGGCAAGCCCATCGGCGCTACCAATGATGAAACACGGATTTACGCCGTCGCGCATCCAGTCAATTAACAACTTTGCGAGCTCGCGCGTGGCGAGCGGTTTCCCGCGTTCATCCAGCACCAGGCGCTCTGCGTGCGCAGGGATAGCGGCGTTGATTCGAACCGCCTCGCTGTTGAGTACACTCGCGCTTGATTTGCCGACCCGGTCTTCCGGCTTAAGCTCGATCAGGTCGATGCGCGCCTCAGGCGGCATGCGCCGGGCATATTCCTCAAAGCCGCTCTGCACCCAAGCCGGCATTTT
The DNA here is from genome assembly GCA_046596005.1 of Usitatibacteraceae bacterium. Taxonomy (GTDB): domain Bacteria; phylum Pseudomonadota; class Gammaproteobacteria; order Burkholderiales; family Usitatibacteraceae; genus UKL13-2. The sequence goes on from JBKJMK010000166.1 coordinate 6,020, forward strand.
ATGACCAAGCGCGACAATGGTGAATTTCACGCGTGACTCGTGGTGAAATTAGAAACACTAGCATTGGAGGGGCGTTCCAAGCATTTATGCCCGTAAATCCGCGCCAATGCTAGTGTTTGCTTTCCGAGTTCATCAAAAGCGGATGGGAGGATATCCCTCAAGCGCCTGCAGCCTTTCGACCTTTAACCGCGGGGTTTTTGGCGGCGGGCTTCTTGGCGACCGGCTTTTTAACCACTGGCTTTTTGGCGGTTGCCGTCTTGACTGTCGGCTTCTTAACCGCGGGCTTCTTGGCCGTCGGCTTTTTCGCGACCGGTTTCTTTGCGATGGCTTTCTTCACCGCAGTCTTTTTGGCAACGACCTTCGCGGCCGGGGTTGCGGGCACTACTTTTTTGCGTGTCTTGAGCGCCGTTTTTGGTGCCACCACTTTCGCTGTGGCAACTGTTTTCTTCTTCACAGTGACTTTGGCCTTCGCCTTCGCCGTCGCGGTCGTTTTTGCCTTTGCTGCGGGTTTCGGCGCGGGCTTTGCAGGTGCCGAAACGCGAACGATCGGCTTGGGCTTCGGCACGGGTTTGGGCTTGGGAAACTCCAAACTCCCCTCGCCCCACAATTCCTCCAACTCATAGAGCTCGCGCATGGCAGGCTGCATGATATGAACGACGACGTCGCCGCAATCAACCAGCACCCATTCGCCGGATTGCTCGCCTTCAATCCCGTAGATCCAGCCGCCGTTTTCCTTGACTCTGTCCATCACATTTTTGGCCAAAGCCTTGGTTTGGCGTGTGGAGTCAGCGCTTGCAACGGCGATATAGTCGAATACCGAAGTGAGCTTTGAAACATTGATCAGTTTAATGTCGCGCGCCTTGATGTCTTCCAGCGCGTCGATGACGATGGTCGTCAGTTTTTTAGTAGCCAACTTACGTTTTCTCCTCGTGGTTGTAAAGATTGTGTTGTTCAATATAGTCGCAAACGCCGTCAGGTGCTATTCCGCGTATCGATTGATTGAGCATCAGGCGGGCGCGAATTTCTGTAGAAGAAATTGCCGGTACCTCGGCTGCCAGTATTGCGAACTTGCCATATTGCGATGCACCGAGCGCACTTGCGTCGGCTTTCTTACCGTCAAGTTGCGCGCTCAGCGCCGCACTTGCAACCTGCAGCGGATGCGGCTCACCCTGACGCAACGCCACGGCGAAATTTGTTAACGTGAACAGCGATTGCCATTCCTGCCAGGTATCGAGTCTTGCGAAGGCATCGCCGCCAATTAGCCAAATCAACGGGGCACCGGCACCATTCACCCCATGCAATTCACGCAATGTGTCCACTGTATAAGTCGGACCCTGCCGTTCCAGTTCGCGCGCGTCAATCGAAACGTTAAGGCAATCAGCAAATGCGATTTTGAGCATCGCAAGCCGATGCAGTGCCGAGGCAAACGGCAAACGGCCCCGCTGATAAGGGTTACCTGCGGCGAGAATGGTCAATTGCGCTGCGCCGGTTTCTGCCAGCGCAGCCGCAACCATCGCCGTGTGCGCGTTGTGGACCGGATCAAAGGTGCCGCCGAAAAGCAGGATCGGATTCAATCGGATTTCAACTACGAATTGGCCCGTATTTGCCCGCTGCCGAGCACGATCCATTTTTGCGAAGTGAGGCCTTCCAGCCCAACCGGCCCACGTGCGTGCAGCTTGTCGGTGGAGATCCCGATCTCAGCACCCAGACCATACTCAAAACCATCGGCAAAGCGCGTTGACGCGTTCACCACAACCGAACTGGAATCGACCTCGCGAAGGAAGCGCATGGCCCGTGAATGGTCTTCGGTAACGATGGCATCGGTGTGCTGCGAACCATATTTGGCGATATGTGCAATGGCTTCATCAATGCCCGGCACGGTCGAAATAGAAACGATGGCGGCCAGATACTCGGTATGAAAATCCTCTTCCGACGCGCTGTTGATGCCGGTGAGGCCCGCGGCTTCCAGGATCGAACGGCTTTGCGGGTTGCAACGCATCTCGACACCTTTATCGGCATAGATTCGTCCGATCAGGGGCAACACCTTGTCGGCAATTGCTTCTGCCACCAATAACGTTTCCATCGTATTGCAAGGTGAGTAGCGTTGTGTCTTGGCATTGTCGGCAATGCGGACGGCCTTGTCCAAGTCGGCTTTGTCATCGATATAGACGTGACAAATACCATCCAGATGCTTGATGACCGGCACGCGCGACTCGTCCGCAATGCGCGCCGTGAGACTTTTGCCACCGCGCGGAATGATCACATCGATTACGCCTTTCATTTGCAGCATTTCGCCGACCGCCGCGCGATCCGTTGTGTCGATCAATTGCACGCTGGCCACAGGCAAACCGGCTGCTCGCAGGCCCGCCGCCAGACAGCGGTGAATCGCGCGATTCGATTCGAGCGCTTCCGAGCCGCCGCGCAATATGCAGGCGTTGCCCGATTTCAAACACAGCGCCGCCGCGTCCGCCGTTACATTCGGACGCGACTCATAAATCATCCCGATCACACCCAGGGGCACACGCATTTTTCCAACCTGAATGCCGGATGGGCGGAAATTAAGGCCGCTGATCCCGCCTACCGGATCGGCGAGCGCCGCGACTTCGCGCAGGCCCTTCGCCATGCCGACAATGGATTTTTCCGTGAGCGTGAGTCGATCCACAAACGCGGCATCATTGCCCGCATCACGAGCGCGCGCGACATCCTTCACGTTTGCCGCAAGAATGCCGGCAATATTTTTTTCAATTTCATCCGCCGCCACGAGCAACGCTGCGTTTTTCTCGTGCGTGCCGACCGCTGCCAGTACCCGTGCCGCCTTCTGCGCAGCCGCGCCGAGGCCTTGCATATAGGCGGGAATATCGTTCACGGCTCGGGAGGCAATATCATTCATCGCTACGCAGCCTGCATAAGCGCAGTGCCCGCAAGGCCGCAGGCCAGCCCGCTGAGCGCGTCCCATGCGTCGCGTTGATTCAATCCCTTGATCATGTGATCGATTTCTGCTGCCTGCAAAAGCAGCGCGTAAATCGACTTGGCACTGTGTCGGCGCGCAACGCGTTCCATCTCGCGCGACCTGGATGGGTGCGGCGGGCGACCGGACCGCGTCACGCCGCGAACCCGCGCCAGCAAGCGGATTTCATTGGCCAACACCCACAGGATCAACGGCGGCGCTTCACCTTCGGCTTTCAACCCATCGAGCATGCGTTGTATGCGCACGATATCGCCTTCATGAATCGCCGTCACAAGCTGAAACGGATTGAAGCGCGACACATTGGCTACGCTGTCCTGAAGCACCTCAAGCGAAATTTCGCCGGGCGGGCACAACAGCGCAAGTTTTTTTATCTCCTGCTGTGCGGCAAGAAGATTGCCTTCGACACGGTCGGCCAGAAATTCGAGGCCTTCTTCATTGGCCGATTGCTGCTGTCTGGCAAGCCGGCCTTTCAGCCACTGCGGCAGGTGCGAGCGGTCGATGGGCGCAGCTTCAATCATTGTCGCCACTTTTTCCAGCGCCATAAACCATTTCGTTTGTTTGCCCTGCCAATCGATCTCCGGCAGCAACACCAATGTCACGGTGTCATCGGGCAGCCGCTCACAATATTGTGTGATCGCGTCCGACCCTTCCTTGCCGGGCTTGCCGGTCGGGATGCGCAGTTCGAGCAAACGTTGTATTGCAAACAGAGAAAGTGCATTGCCCGCAGACCGCAACTGGCCCCAGTCAAAACCGGCCTGTGCGTTGAACACTTCGCGTTCGATGTAGCCGGTTTTCCTGGCAAGGTCGCGCAAGTGGTCGGCGGCCTCAAGCGCTGCCAGGGGCTCGGCACCATGGATCGCATAAAGCCTCGCCAGCGATTTTGGCGGGTGCTCGACAAATTGTTCAGCGGTAAGGCGCATTGACAGGCTTCGTGAATATTCGTGGATGATGTTCTGTGTTGCCGCGCGATTTCGCGACGGTATGCCTGCATTCAACGCATGCCGACTTGTCACCGAATGGGATTGCCATTGCCATTGCGCGGAACTCACGTCGAAGCAGGGGCTGCATACGGCTATATCTGGTCAAGTTTAACAGCAGCCGTTGGCAAGGCGAAAACGAGCGATGCCAATATGAATAATCCCGCCGCACCAGGCGCAGATCAACGCGGATCACGGGCCCCCGGAAAATGAAAAGTGGTAGAGTTGAACCGGCATAAAGTATGCGCTGGTAAACAATAAACACGTTTTACAGGACGCCCAAGTGGTACTTCGCTACAGTGGAGGTTTTCGCCTTGAACCAGCCTGATCATCCGGTGTCGCGCCGCTTAATTCGGCGTTTCGCGTTGAAAGTCAGTCTGACCTACGCGGTGTTCGGTGCGACCTGGATTCTCGCCTCGGACCACGTGTTGGCACTGCTCATCCCCGATGCGGCGATGCTTTCGCGCTTTCAGACCTACAAGGGCTGGACCTTCATCGCGATAACAGCGTTCTTGCTGTACTTGCTCATACGAATGCACACCATCGAACGTGCCTCGCTGGAAGCGGGGCCACAGTCGGTGCCGACCGGTCGTGTGCAACGCATGGTCGCCTTCGCCACCTTCCTGCTCATCGCGGTTATTCTGACCAACCTCGTTTATAACGTGTGGGACGAGCGGCGCGGCCTGGTCGAAGTGGCGGAACTTGAAGCGCGGAATCTGGCACAAGCGCTCGAAGAACAGACCATAGGCCTGGTCAACGCCGTGGACCTGACGCTGATGTCATCCGAACCGTTACTGGGGCTGGATCGCCCGGGCAAGCGCGTCAATGACGCCATTGTGGTCGAAAGGCTGCGCAATAGCCTGAAATCGCTGCCCTTTGTTCGTGCCATCTTTATCACCGATGAAAACGGCCGCATGATTTACGATACCGACAGCTTTCCAGCGACGAAGTTGGATTTCTCGGACCGCGAATACTTCCAGGTACATCGGGACGAGCTGGTAAAGGGCTTGCATATCAGTCACCCGCTGTTTAGCCGCACCCGCAACATATGGTTTATCAGCATGAGTCGGCGCCTCACCCACGCCGATGGCAGCTTTGCCGGTGTGGTCGTCGCTGCGGTAGAGCCCCGCTATATTGAAGGCTTCTACAGGTCAATCAGGGTCGGTCGCTCAGGCACCGTTAGTTTATTTCTACGAGACGGCATCATGCTGGTTCGCAGCCCATATATCGAAGGGGCGATCGGCAAGAGTTTCCTCGGCTCACCACTGTTTACCACACACCTGCCAAAAGCCGATGTCGGCACCTATCAGGCACCCAGCCTAATGGATGGTTCGACGCGGTTTTTCAGCTACCGCACGGTGCCGGGAAGGCCGCTGGTTGTCGTCATCGGTCTCGACCGCGATGAAGTGCTGGCAAAGTGGTTATCGAGAGCCTGGGCCCACGGTCTTGCCTCGGTAGCGTTTATGTTGATCATCGCCTGGCTGGGATACTTGATGTCGCAGGAATTGCGCAGGCGCGACCTGCTCACCAACGCATTGCGATCCAGCGAAGAGCGTTATCGGCGGGTACTGGATGACATGATGGAGGGCTGCCAAATCATTGGTTTCGACTGGCGCTATCTGTATGTCAATGACACACTGGTACAACACGGTCGGCGTGCCCGCAGCGAATTGATGGGACGGACGATGATGGAAGTTTATCCGGGGTTGGAGTCGACCGAGATGTTTGCCTCTCTCCGACGGGCCATGGAGGAGCGCGTTTCGCAGGGTCTGCATACCAAATTCGTGTTTGACGACGGTGGCTTTACCTGGTTCGACATGAGCGTACATCCTGTGCCTGAGGGTATTTTTATCCTTTCCATTGATATCACCAGCCAGAAACTCGCGGAAGAAGGACTGCGTCGCCTCAATGAACAACTTGAGGCGCGGGTGGTAGCAAGAACCTCTGCACTCGATACTGCCAACAAGGAGCTGGAGGCATTCGGTTATTCAGTCTCCCATGACTTGCGTGCGCCATTGCGTCACCTCGATGGCTTTGCCCGGCTGGCGATGGAGCGTATAGGTGATTCAGACGATAAAACCCGGGAATACCTGACAAAAATCAGCAGGTCTTCAAAAAAAATGGGCGATCTGATCGACGACTTGCTAGCCTTGTCGCGGGCAAGCCGCTCAGATCTCAATGCCCAGCCGGTCGATCTACAGGTGCTGGTTTCTGGCGTGAGTGAAGAATGCATGCACGACGCCGGGCAGCGGTATATAGAATGGCGGATAGGTACGCTACCGCAGGTACAGGGTGATCAGGCATTATTGAGACAGGTATTTACGAACCTTCTTGGCAACGCGATCAAATTCACGCGGAATTGCGAACAAGCCGTCATCGAGGTACACGCGGAATTGAAAGCAGACAATGAAGTCCAGATCAGCGTGCGCGACAACGGTGCCGGTTTCGACATGCGCTACGCGGACAAACTCTATGGAGTATTTCAGCGGCTGCATCACGAAAGCGAATTTGAAGGAACCGGCATTGGTCTCGCGATCGTACGCAGAATTGTTGAGCGCCACGGCGGCAAGGTTTGGGCGGTGAGCGCGCCGGGAGACGGCGCGGTCTTTTACTTGACATTGAAACGCACCTGAAGTGATCTCATGATTACCAGGAGAATGCTGATCGTCGACGACAGTGACAACGATGTGGAGTTGACATTGGCGGCGCTGGGGACATTTCATTTTGCCAATCCAGTGGATGTGGCCCGCGACGGCGCAGAGGCGCTCGACTACCTGCATAGCCGGGGTGCCTATGCCAGTCGCGAACCGGGCAATCCGGCGCTCATCCTGCTCGACATCAAGATGCCAAAAGTGGATGGATTGGAAGTACTGAAGCAGATACGCAGCGATCTCCGCTTGAGCGCGATTCCGGTGGTGATCCTCACCTCATCACGCGAGCAACGCGATCTCATCGAGGGCTATAACTTGCGCGCCAATGCGTACGTCGTAAAGCCGGTGGATTTCGCACAATTCACGGAGGCGATCCGGGCGACGGGCTTATTCTGGCTGGTTTTGAACGAATTGCCGTCGTAGACAAGCGCGGGGAGAAATAGAATTGGTGCGCCTCACCCGATATTCAGTGGCCGCACATTCAAGTTGACTTGGCCGCATTTATTTCAACATGCAGCGGACCGCGAAGCTGATGCCGATACTCTTTTGCAGACGACGGCGATATAAAAACAGTGCTGTGGAATAACGCCGTTGCTCAAGCAGCAGCCAGCGAAAACGCCAGCGCCACCGGCCAGCGATATTGCCCTGTCCGCACGCCCTGCGCCAGATTGAGGCGATAGCCAATGGGAACCAACTTATCGACGGCAAGCCCGGAAACCACCCGGATACTGCCGACGCCTGACGAGGCGGTCATATTATGGTTAGACACTCGTACTTCAACGCTCGACAACAATTGTGCGTCGTAATTGGCGGTGAGCATATAGCCATTGCGAGTATTGTTGGTGAGTCTGACGGAACTGCCAACGTCAAGATCGATGTAACCTTGGGCGACGTGGCGATCCTCTATCACAATGTGTTCTGGCTGGGTGACAGGCGTAACCCGGATGATCGCGGGGATGACGATACGAAACTGGATGTTTGCCTGGGCACCGCTGCTACCGACGCCACTATCGGCGAAGCTGACCTTGGGAAAAGCGAGCATTGCGAGCGCAACCATCCAAAACAAACTCCAGCTTGCCACTAAATTCGGCTGCGTCGCAACCAAGCCATTGCGCCGGTTGGATTCACGGGAGTTTCTGGTTGTCTGGCTCATGGTTGCATCCTGTTCACAGTTACATTCACAGGTGCTACTTTGCCGTTTAGGTCTGCACCGCGGTATCAGGCAACTCCTGAGCAGGTGGGGTCGGAATACCCGTGACAGAATCGATATCGTCAGGTCTTGTCTCGACAAAACGGCATGACGACAGGTTGCGTGAAGCTGGTGTTCGCGATGAAACCGCAGGACTTGCAAGCGCGGCCTAGCCAGCAGTGAGTTCGGGGAGCCGTGATATGACGTGCGGCGATCAAGCGTGTTGCTGCGCGAACACGCGCCGCGACAGTACTATTGGCCACATCCCCGGTCGCTGGTCGCGACAGGGGATGTGATCAAATTTCTACATCAACGTAACTGCTGTCGGCAGGCATTCAAAGCATGCAAATGGCAGATCCCTGCGCGGAGCCGCCTGCAGACGATACCAATGGCGATGGTCCGCACTGATCGGTTAGGTCCGCATTCAAAACGCCACCGTTGCTGGTGCCGGACTCACGTGTGGCGGGCACTACCTCCTCCTGTCTCGCCTTGCGCGACACGGTCTCGAATGCACTGTTCAACACATCGTCGGCAAGTCCCAATCCGCGTACCCGATGTATTTCACCGGATGACAGCCGTTCACGCAATTCTTCGCAGCTCATGTTGCATACGCTGTTGGATTCATAGTGTTTAAAAACACAGGTACCGAAGATCGAGGTAATCCAGTTAAGACGCCAGCGCCGGATTCCGGCAACGTCGTTGGTTTCGATCCAGTCCCCGCAAGCCAGTCCCAGCGCGGTAAGCGCTGCGCTCGGCGAGGCCAGGCTGTGAGAAGTCGCGAGTGCGGCAGTAGATGGCACACAACGTTCGCCACCGATTTCAGCCCATTTTCCATCGAGCGCAAGTTCATGCGCCCGGTGCAATTCAGCAAAGAAATTCGCCGCAAGTACGCCTTGATCACTGGCTGTGTCCACGCTATCAAGCAGGGTTTCGATAAATCGTGGCAGGATTTTTGCGAGTCGGCGCCGTTCGGTTTCGCTCGTCGAGGGCAGTAAACTCTTGACGATGTCGTCAAGCGTGGCCAAGCCCAAACGCCATGGTTCTCCCATCCGGCCGCCATATACGTAACCATGCACCAGCACCTCGCGCCAGGCGGTCTGAACGAAAGACCTGATGGTCGCCGGAAGTGTGATGTTTTGCAGGCGCATTGCAATTTCCCGATCAGCCTGGCTTCCGGCAAATTCGACCGCTTCGTTACGTTCCAGCGCACGCAGATCGCTGTCAACCTGAAGTGCCGCTTCTTCGTGGTGATAGAAAAGACCATCGAGTTGATTAAATGCCAGTTTGAATGCGTTCGGCTCCACTTGGTGGATTTGCACAAGACCTTGAACAATGCTTGCCACCGAGCGCACCGTTGAGTCATCGTCACCAGCCCGCCCCAGGGTGAGGCCGAATTCAGCGATCAGGTCGAGAAGCTTGCGCACTGGATGGTCTACCTGCATCAGCAAGGAGCGATCTTTGAGAGCCAACTCCAGCACCGGAAGCTGGAGTTGCGCGACAGTTTCCCGTAATTGCGCCGGCAGCCGTGGGTCCGTTAGCAAACGGCCAAACATGTCCGCGATGATATCGCCTACGACTTGCTCATCCCGGGCGAGCTTTTCCTTGAATGCACTACGAGCACCTTGCGATGTTCGTTCGCCAGCAGGCCGGCCAATGGAAGCGGGAGCATGTTGCGGTTTAACATTGACCGACAGCGAGCTCTCCGACTTAGCCAAAATTTGCTTGAGTGCAGATGTCAACGCCAGATTCACCTTTGCTGCACCCAGCGCGAATTCCTGCTGAGTCGACTGGGGGAGAGTCTGGGACTCGGGCGTAAGCACCGTACGCCCATAGTATTCGCTGCTCTCAACATCGATACCGCGCGCCTTGAGTGCGGTATTGGCCACCACAAAGACGGCGGGCACGATTTCAAGCAGCACCGGGCCAAACGTCTTAAACACGACCAAACGCACCCCGGGGTCGCTTTCGAGCGTACCAATCGCCTCCATCAGCGCCTGGGCAAATGTCTGCGGGAAGACCGGATTTTGGCTGTCGGCGGGATGATTGATGCCAATCA
>JBKJMK010000237.1:0-6657 GCA_046596005.1 Usitatibacteraceae bacterium
CGGTTCTTGGAAAAATCCAGCGCCTTGTTTTCAAAAATGCTGATGAGATTGGTGAGTCGATCCACCATCTCCTTGCCGCTGCCGAGTTTGGTGGCATCGTTGAAGTCCGGCATGTCGGAGAGCTTGTTCGCATTCGCAAGCGGGCCGATGATTTTCTTGTTGATGTCGTCGCCGATGGTCGGCTTGCCCTTGAGCGCGATCATGTCCTTGAAACTGGCACCGCTAGGCACGGTAATGGCTGCGAACGTCTGGCCCTCATATTTGTCGCTGACGTACTTGATGAACAACATGACCAGTACGTAATCCTTGTACTGGCTGGCGTCCATGCCGCCGCGCAGTTCATCACAGCTCGACCAAAGCGAAGAATAGAGTTCGGATTTCTTGATTGCCATTGATGGGTTCTTGTTTTGTGTTTTCGGTAGCGCAGCAGGATGGGTTTCGGTGTTGCGCTCGCATCCAGCTTTGGGAGTATATTTTGTATCAAGGTGGTGGAGAGATGTGTGGCTTTTTGAAGTCCCTGATGGGGATCAGCGGGTGACATTTACACTGTTTGCGAGTCTTGGCGTCACAGCAGTTTCGATAATCCGCAATTGGCAAACTCTAGCACTGGCGCGGCTATTGAAGCAAAAATGCCTGAAATGCCTCATGGATAGGCGATCTTCATCAAAAATCTACTCGCCAACATCCGCTACCCACGCGGGTGGTGCAACGCATGAATCTGTTTCAAGCGTTCCCGCGCCACATGCGTATAAATCTGCGTGGTCGTAATATCGGCGTGCCCCAACAGCAATTGCACCACACGCAAATCCGCGCCGTGATTGATCAGGTGGGTGGCGAAGGCGTGTCGCAAGGTGTGAGGCGAGATTGGTTTTTTCACGTCCGCCTTGATCGCGTAGCGTTTGATCATGTGCCAGAACATCTGCCGCGTCATGGCGCGGCCACGCTGCGTAACGAACATGTCATCGGATTTCTTGCCACCAAGAATTTCGATGCGTGCCGAGTCGGCATAGCGCTGGATTACATCAGAAGCCGTCTCGCCTAGCGGCACCAACCGTTCCTTCGATCCCTTGCCCATCACGCGCACGACGCCCATATCGAGGCTCACCTGTGCGACCTTTAAGGTCACCAACTCGGTCACGCGCAGCCCGCTTGCGTAAAGCGTTTCGAGCATGGCACGGTCGCGCAGGCCCAGCGCGGTGTTTTCATCGGGTGCATCGAGCAGGGCCTCGACATCCGCTTCGGAGAGTGATTGCGGCAAACTGCGGGTGAGCTTTGGGGACACCAGATGCACGCTGGGGTCAGTCGCGATCAGCCTTTCGCGCAACAGGTACTGAAAGAAGCGTTTTATCGCCGAGGTAAGCCGCGCGGTGGAACGCGGGCTGGCGTGAATCGTTTCGATGCGATGGCCGAGAAAGGCCTGCAAGTGCTGGGTGCCCAGTGTCAGCAATGTGCCAGCGTTTTCTTTGCGCAGCCAGTCGTCCAACTGCGCGATATCTCGTCCGTAGCTTTCAATCGTGTTGCGCGCCAGCCCATCGGATAGCCACAGGCTGTCGGCAAACTGATCAATGACGGGATCGCGGGCCACTTCTATCAGCAATCAGAATAGCGACGGCTCTTTGCGCGAACCTTCGTGCGCCAGCAACCAGCGTTTAATTGTCAACGAGTCGCTTTGCTTGCCACCCATGAATCCTCCCAGTCCGTTTACCGCCACGACACGATGGCATGGCACGACGATGGGTAGAGGATTCTGTCCGCACGCCGTCCCCACTGCGCGTGGGGACGAATCAAGGCTGGCGGAAAGTTCGCCGTAGGTGCGGGTTTTTCCCGACGCGATTTTGCGCATTGCCTGCCACACATCGAGTTGGTGTTTGCTGCCCGCGAGTTTGAGGGGTAAATCAAATTCGAAATCCGGATTATCGATGTATCCCATCAGTTGCACACTGGCCAGATGCGCAACGGTATTGGACGTTGGCGCTTTCGATGTGACGTCCATCGGCAGGAAATGAATATGCAGGAGATGCGTATCGCTTGCGATGATGCCAAGCGTCGCGAAAGGCGCTTTGAGACGTGCGTTGTATTTATCGAGCAGCAGTCGCTGGATGCTCATGCGCTGATCGGTTTGGTGACATCCACATGCGGTAATGTCCGCTTCATCAGCGCAGCAAGATCGGCTGCGATGGACGGCACGATGGTGGCGCCGGGGTGTCTGACACAATTGCAGGCAATCAGCCCGCGCAGACGCAATATTTCCTTGCGAACAGCGAGCCCTGGTTGTTGCTCAAACACGATCAACGACGCAAAGCGCGCAAACAGCTTGTGTACGCGATCAAAGTCTTTTGTCTGCGCGGCTGCCACCAGCGCGATCAATACCTCAGGAAAAGCGAAGCCGGTGTTGAAGCCATCCGATCCTGCCTCCAGATCAAAAGGTGCGTAGAGCGCACCGAGGCCACTGAGAATGGTGACCGGACGTGACAGCCCTTCGCGTAGCGCACGGATTTTCGGCGGCGTCGGCACCGCCTCGGCCTTGATGCAAGCAATGGCCGGGACCTCCTTCACGATGCGCAGAATCAACGGTGCTGACATGTGCACTTCGGTGGACGCGGGGTGATCCTGCAGCACGATCGGGAGCGTTGCGGCGGTGGCAACACGACGGTAGTATTCGACGATTCGCTCATCATTGGGAACGGGTTCCCTGGCAGGCGCGACCATAACCGCGTCGGCACCCAGATCCTCCGCCATCCGCGACAAATGGGCTGCCGCAGCCGACCCGGTGTGGCTGGTGCCGACGATGACAGGGATGCGCTTGTTGACCGTAGCCACAGCCGACTTGATCAACGCCTCCCGTTCGTGATCATTGAGGCGATTTGACTCACCCAGCACGCCGAGAATCGTGATGCCATTGACGCCAAGCGCAACCATGAACTCGATCATCCGTTGCCACGATGCGAGATCGAGGCTTTCATCGCCATTGAATGGCGTCGCCAGAATCGGGATTACACCGGAAAATTTGTGCGTCGTCATTCAGTAATTCCTGTGGTTGCGGTTAGATCACGAACATCTTCATCATGATCGCAATTATGCCTGCGAGAAACACCGTCTCGGCGACCATCAGCATTACCGGCTTTATGCCGAGTACGGTCAGTTCCTTCAATGAAGTGCGCATGCCGATCGCCGCGATTGCCAGCACCAGCGCGAATCTCGATATGTCGCCTGCGACGACCAGTAATTGCTTGGGCAAGTCGACGAAACTGTTGAATGCAACCAGTGCGCCAAACGCCACTGCGAACCAGGGCAACAATGGCGGACGAATCGAACTGCTGTTTGCGCGCTCGCGAAACATTAGTGAAAGAACCAGAATCACCGGTAGCAGCATCGCCACCCTGAGCAGCTTGACGATGGTCGCCGTATCTCCTGCGTCCTTGCCCATGCTGTAGCCTGCGCCGACGACTTGTGCGACATCGTGAATGGTGGCACCCAGGAAGATGCCGGCCTGGTGCGAATTGAAGCCCATCACACCGACAATGACGGGGTAAACCACCATCGCAATCGTGGATAACGCTGTTACGCCGATTACCGCGAATGACGTATCCCGTTCATGGTGCTTGCCTCGTGGCAGCACCGCAGCGATTGCGAGCGCAGCCGATGCGCCACAGATGGCGACTGCGCCACCGGTTAACAGGCCAAAATATTTGTCGGCCGATGTGAAGCGGCCAAACAACCACCCAAACAAAATCGTGAGCAACACGCCCGCGACAACCATTAGCGCCGTGTTCGGCCCCAGCGCGGTAATTTCTCCAAACGTGATACGCAAGCCCAGCAGTGCGACGCCGATTCGAAGCACCGTCGATGCCGCGAACTGGATGCCGGAGACGCATTTGCCCTCCTGTCCCAGAAAGTTCAGTGCCATGCCCAGCAGCAGAGCGAATAGCATCGCCGATGCACCGTAGTGTTCGGACAGAAACATCGCCGCAATCGCGATCACGGCGGCACAAATGACGCCCGGTGCCAGCTTGTCGATATGGTTTTTTACAGCGGACCAGGATGGCATCAAATACTTTCAAGGCAATGAAATTTCGGAAGCGGCAAGTCGGCTGCCGGTGTTGTCTGGTCGTTCGCGTGCATCTCGACGGCATCCTCGCTGTTTTGCGGGCCGAAATCAACGGTATCCGCCTGCTTGAGTTGGGACTGCAATCCGGCCAGGTATCAATGCAGCGCTGTATTTTGCCGTGACTGCGCGCCGATAACTGACGCGGGTGGCAATTTGTGGTGAAAACACCCAAACCACCACATTAGTCAACTCATATAGATGATCTACTTGACTTTACCATTCTCTCCCAATAAAGTGTTTATCGGAATACCTTTCCACGGGTGTCAGGCATTGGATCATTTGCTTGAATGGCGCAGAGTGCCCAGGTGCGGAGGTATGGTAAAGCGTTTGGTCGTAGCGGCACAGGGAATCGCCATCAAAATAGTTGACACCTTGCACGTCCGGCAAAGAGTCAGCTCAAATAATTACAAGGACAAGGAGAAATGCATGAATCTCGCCAGGAAAGTAAATAAGTCCGTGGGTGTGCGAAGCCTGTTATTGCCCGCCATGTCAACGATTGCAGCATTGGTTTCTGGCCTCGTCCATGCCCAACAAGCACCAGGTCCGGCCGCAAGGGCCGAGGCATCCGACAAGCTCGAAACCATCACCGTCACTGCCACCAAGCGCAGCGAGCCGCTGCAATCGGTGCCGATCGCGATTTCGGTGATCAGCGGTGACAGACTCGAACAGGCCAATCTGAATACACTGGGCGCGATCACATCACAGGCGCCGACGGTCAATTTCCGCGCCAATGCGTCCAACAAGGATACGTCGCTGTTTATTCGCGGCGTCGGTACAATTTCAACCTCACCAGGCGTTGAGCCAACGGTCTCGACGGTTGTCGATGGCGTCGTTTACGCGCGCCCCGGCCAAGCCACCCTCGATCTGATGGAAGTCGACCGTATCGAAGTCCTGCGCGGGCCGCAGGGCACCCTGTTCGGCAAGAATGCGTCTGCGGGTGTGATCAATATTGTGTCCAAAGCGATCTCGTCAGGTACCGAGAGATTTGTCGATGTTTCGTATTTCCAAAAGAACGAAATGCGTCTGCGCACGGGTGTTTCAGGTGAACTTAGCCCTGGCGTCCTTGGCTCCGCTGCGGTATTGCTCGGCAAGTACGACGGCAACATCGACAACATTACGATTGGCGAAAAAGTGGGTGGCTATGACCGCAAAGGTGCGCGCGGCAAGCTGGAGTTCACCGCTAACCGGGATCTGAAAGCGACGTTTATCGCCGACTATTCGAAGGCCGAAGATACCGGCTCGCGCGGACCGTTTGTACGGGCGACCGGATTGATTCCGGCTTCGCTTAGCCCCATCGTACCCGGTCCCGAAAACCGCAGTGTCGCCAGCAACGTCAAAGAACGCGTCGACGACAAAAATTCGGGACTATCTGCACAAGTGGACTGGGGGCTGGGCGGTGCCACGCTGACGTCCATCTCCGCCTGGCGCGAATGGAAAAATATCCAGTTCCAGGATATCGATGGCACCGGGCCCGTCTACAGCCAGATTGCACGCCTCGGTGATCGTGGACAATTGAAGTCTGAACAGTTGTCACAGGAACTGCGTCTTGCGTCCGAGACCGGCAAATTTTTTGAGTACGTGGGTGGCTTGTTTTATATGCGCACCAAGACCGACGAGGTTTATCGGCGCGACGTGACCAGGTGTGCCACTAACGCGGCCAGTTTGCCATCGGGCCTCACACCGTGCGCGACACTCCAGCTTGACAACGGTGTCGCCACTTACGGGACACTGGGCAAGAGTGGCTCGCTGTTCGGTGAAAGCAAGCTCAACTTCAGCCAGACACTACGCGGGATCCTCGGTTTGCGTTATACGACCGATGACTTGTCCTACTACCACGGGCGCGTCTCCACCGCTGCTGCGCAGATCCCGGGCGTGCGTGTCACCCGTCTGAATACAACGGGATCGACCAGCCAGAACGGCGTATCCGGTCGCATTGGTCCACAGTTGGACTTAAGCAAGGATGTGACGGTTTATGCGACTTATTCGAAAGGATATAAAGGCCCTGCATACAACGCGTTTTTCAATATGTCGGCGATCGATGATCTTGCGTTGGCCCCGGAAAAATCCAAGAGCTATGAAATCGGTCTGAAATCCACGCTGCTCGATAACCGCTTGCGGCTCAATCTTGCCGCATTCGATACCAAGTATTCAGGCTACCAGGCCAATTTCCCCGATCTCGTCGGCGGCACCATCGTCACGCGCTTCATTAACGCGGGTGATGTATCGACCAAAGGCTTCGAGGCCGATTTTGAAGCAAAGCTCTCCAGGCAATTCACGCTGGCCGGTGCCGTTGCCAATACGCGGGCACGGATCGACAAATTCAATTGCCCGGTCGGTGCGACTTGCCCCAACCTCAACGGTGCGCCATTGCCTTCAGCACCTGACTGGAAAGCAAACGTGCGGGCGAACTACAAGCTGGATGTCGGCAACGGCCTGAGACTTGATTTGGGTACCGACTATAGCTGGCAAAGTAAGGTGCAATACGACCTTTCCATTGCGACCAACACAATCCAGCCGTCTTACGGCATCGTTAATATGACGATTGCGTT
>JBKJMK010000269.1:0-3931 GCA_046596005.1 Usitatibacteraceae bacterium
CACCGAAGCTGATTTTTTTCGCCTTGTCATCGGGCGTTTTGTCGACATGCTTGTGTGCGTGATGCCCGACATGGTTTTGTGCGGCCACTACTTCTTCATGCTGGCAATACTCGGCCACGGCGGCATAGCTCCACTGGAGCGGCAGCATCAACAATAGCAAAATGGCGAAAAAATGTTTCATAACGAGACGGATTGTGCCAGATGGACGCAGCGAGCTGCAACTGAAAAATTAAACTCAAGCACCGGCGCGGCTTTCAGGCAAAAAATGCTCGAAGAACCGCGCCTGTAATGGAGTTTCACGAAATGAACTTACTGGAAATTCGTCGCCCCAGCTGATGAGCAGAGAGCCAAAGATTCACACGCGCGTCACAGGGCGACGCAGCAACGCTGGGCACTGGTGACCTGGTCGCCGACATTTGTTCAAGCAGGTTCGCGTCATCGGATACATTCATGATTCGGAGAGAATGCGTTTTGAGTTCCCATACCCTCCAACGATCAGGTAAGCTCGGCATGCGATCTGAAGTCAACCCCACTAGATACAGACGCAGGGAGATCACCAATATGGTCGGAAACTTGTACTTCGCGGGTAGAGTGTGTCTGGTTGACCGGCACGGGGGCGATCCGCATGCAAGCCTGCATTGACGATTCAGCCGTCGGACCGAAACCCAGCACGACGCAGCCGGGCCGGCTCTTCCACGGCTTCCTCGAAGCGGCACCAGACGCGGTCGTGATCATCGACGGGGACGGGGTAATCGTTCAGGTCAACAGCCAAACCGAGAAATTGTTCGGCTATCACCGTGTGGAGTTGCTTGGTCGCCCCGTTGAAGTACTCATGCCGGAGCGTTTCCGCGGCGGGCACGTCGGAAAGCGCCGGACATTTACCGCTGACCCGCAGCCGCGGTCGATGGGTAGCGGTCTCGACCTTTTCGGCTTGCGCAAGGACGGGCGCGAGTTTCCAATTGATGTCTCGCTCAGCCCCCTGCCGCCGGAAGCAGGCATCCTGATTGCCAGCACGATTCGCGACATGACCGCGCAGCGCTGTCTGGAGGACGAATTGCGCGAGCGGACCCGCGCGCTGGAAGAAGCTGATCGGCAAAAGGACCACCTTCTGGCCGCGGTCGCGCATGAGTTCCGCAGTCCACTGGCCGTCCTCTCCAACGTGGCGCACATCCTGCGTTCCCCTCAGGTCGACGCGGCCGGCCAACAGCGGGCCGTCGATGCGCTCAGACGCCAGACCTCCCACATGGTCCGCCTGGTCGAAGACCTTCTCGACGTGTCACGCGTCAATCGTGGCGAGGTCTCGCTCCGCCGGCAGGCTGTTGACTTGCAGACCGTATTTTCAAGAGCCGTCGAGATGGGCCAGGCGCTCGTCGAATCCCGTAAGCACCACCTGGAGGTTGCCCCGTTCCCCGAACCGTTGTGGGTGAGTGGCGACGCCACCCGGCTGGTCCAAGTCGTCGCCAACCTGTTGACCAACGCGGCCAAGTACACGCCCGAGGGCAGGAATATCTGGCTCTCGGCGGCCAGAGAGGACGGCGTAGTTGCAATCCGCATCCGAGACAACGGTGTGGGCATTCCGAAGGAGATGCTCTCCCGGGTGTTCGACTTGTTTACGCAGATTGAGTCTGCGGAGGGCAGCAGAGCCGGGGGGCTTGGGATTGGGCTGACCCTGGTGCGGATGCTGGTCGAGCTACACGGTGGCACCGTGCATGTGACAAGCGACGGCCCCGGCCACGGGAGCGAGTTTGTCGTGTGTCTGCCTGCGCTGCCGAACGAGCCTGACGCCGCCTCGCTCGCCCCTCTTGAACAGACGCATTGCCATCTTCCTTGAACGGCCACGCGTCAAAGTTCTCGCGCATCGCTTATCGAGGCAGCTTGCTTTTGTCAGGGCGCGTCTGTCTCCACAGTTACCTGAGCGACGTGGCCGAGGTACTGGATTCCAACCCTTCGCTGGAATGACGGAATTTGGAGGTTTGGCGAAGTCCCGGCATGCAATCGGTGACTTGGTGTCTGTGGAAACTACGCACGTCGCTCTTCTCGCAACAATCGCAACCCATTGGCCACCACGATAAGACTGGCACCTGCATCGGCAAAGACCGCCATCCAAAGCGTACCGTGACCGGTGAGCGTCAGAATAAAGAAAACCGCCTTGATGCCCAAAGCGAAAATAATGTTTTGCCAAAGCACATGCGAAGTTTTCCTGGACAGGTGAATGAATTCGGGCAGCTTGCGAAGATCGTCCTGCATCAGCGCCACGTCGGCCGTTTCAATGGCGGTATCCGTACCAGCCGCCCCCATCGCGAAGCCGATGCTTGATCGCGCCAATGCGGGCGCATCATTAACGCCATCACCCACCATCCCGACCGGGCCACACTTGAGCATTTCTTCAATTGCTGCAAGCTTGTCGTCAGGCAGCAGATTGCCACGCGCATCGGCAATGCCCACTTGCAACCCAACTGCTTTCGCGGTCTTGTCGTTGTCGCCGGTGAGCATGATGGTTTCGACGCCTAACGCTTTCAATTCTGCGACGGCGGCCTTGCTGGTATCCCGAATGGTGTCGGCGACAGCCAACACCGCGAGCGACTCGCTTTCGGTGGCCAGCACGACGGCCGTCTTGGCTTCAATCTCCAATCGGTCCAGCGTTTCCTCGACGCCAGGCGAACATACATTCAAGTCTTCGACTAATCGGTGGTTGCCGACAAAATACGTCACGCCGCTGATTGTTCCTTTCACGCCGCGTCCGGGGAGTGCCTCGAAATTGTCTACAGGGGCAACGCTGCCCGCATAGGCCGCAACAATGGCCGTTGCGACCGGATGTTCTGACAAAGTATCGAGACTGGCGGCGATGCGTAGTGCGTCTTCCTTTGACAATCGGGAGAGAGGCACGACGTCGGTTAATATTGGTTTGCCGTGCGTAATCGTTCCGGTCTTGTCCAGCGCCACCGTTTTGAGTAAGCGGCCCTGTTCAAGATAGACCCCGCCCTTGACCAGTATTCCCCGTCGCGCGGCGCTCGCGAGCCCGCTGACGATGGTCACCGGTGTAGAGATCACCAGTGCACACGGACACGCGATCACCAGCAGCACCAGCGCCTTGTAAATCCAGTCATACCACGGCATGCCGAACATTAGCGGCGGCAGCAGCGCCACCAGCAGTGCCAGCACAAACACGACCGGCGTATAAACGCGTGCGAATTTATCGACGAAGCGTTGTGTCGGGGCGCGCTGACCCTGCGCTGCCTGGATGGAACGGGCGATGCGGTCCAGCGTCGTCTCACCCTTGCCAGCCGTTACGCGAAATTCAAGAACACCGCGTTCGTTCAGCGTGCCTGCAAACAAGGTTGCGCCAGCGGTTTTGTCGACCGGCATGCTTTCGCCTGTGATTGGTGCCTGATTGACACTCGATTGCCCGGTGGCAACGACGCCGTCGAGCGCGATACGTTCTCCGGGGCGGACCCGCACGATTTGGCCGATGGCGATCTGGTCCGCCGGACGTTCCATCCAGGTGCCATCCGCTTGTTGAACGAATGCAGTTTCGGGCGCATGTGCCATCAGGCTGCGGATCGCATTGCGCGCGCGATCGAGGCTCATCACCTCAATCATTTCAGCGATCCCAAACAGCCAGATGACGACAGCTGCTTCCGGCCATTGGCCGATCGCGATCGCACCGATCACGGCCACGGTCATCAGTAAGTTGATGTTCAGCGTAAAAGACTTGAGCGCGATCCAGCCTTTTTTCAGGGTACCCAGACCACCAGTAATGATGGCGATAAGTGCCAGAATCGCGACGGCGACTGAGGTTTCATTGCCCGTCGTGTAAGCAATGATTTCGGCACTGATGGCGGCCGCACCAGATACCGCCATCAGTAGCCACTGGCGTTTGGAGATGCTAGGGGCGTCCGTTTCGCTGTTGGCAGCGCCAGTCCCAGCACGC
>JBKJMK010000325.1:0-3865 GCA_046596005.1 Usitatibacteraceae bacterium
CGGATGAACCGGTTTGAAAGGGAATGACATATGACAACTGCGTTGATCGCTGAGGATGAACCCCTGATGCGCGAGCGCCTCGTGGCAGCACTTAAGACGGTTTGGCCGGAACTCGAAACGCCATTCGTCGCCAACAACGGCAGCGAAGCCCTTGAACTGTGGAACGCGCATCGACCGGATGTCGCGTTCCTGGACATTCGCATGCCCGGCAAGACCGGACTGGAGGTCGCAGCGGAGATCGGCGACGCGGCGCATATTGTTTTTATCACCGCCTACGATGAATACGCAGTGCAAGCGTTCCAGAACGGTGCGGTGGATTACCTATTGAAGCCGGTGGAGACTGAGCGGTTAATCGCAGCAGTTGCACGTTTGAAAAAGCGCCTGGCGGAAAAACCCGCAGACATCACCGTCCTGCTGGCGCAATTGTTGAACCAGAGTAACAAGCCGGCGGGCAACAAAGCGGGCAAACTGAAATGGATTCGCGCCTCGCTGGGCAATCAAACCCGCTTGATTGACGTCGACAGTGTGCTGTTTTTTCAGTCCGACTCGAAGTACACACGCATCGTCATGAACGAGTCCGAAGCGTTGATGCGCTCGCCGCTGAAAGAATTAGTGGAGGGACTCGACGAAGAAATTTTCTGGCAGGTACACAGAGGTGTGATCGTCAATGCGCACGCGATTGATCGCGCCGTGCGGGAAGCGCCGGAGAAACTGGTGATTCATCTGAAGGGCCACAAGGAAAAACTGCCGGTTTCCCGGCAGTATTATCATTTATTCAAGCAGGACTGATTACCCGTCCTTGCGGTAATGATGGTCGTTTGCGTTGGTCTCAATTATCAATCTTGATATTCGAGTCCTTGACGACCTTGCCCCATTTGGCGATCTCGGATGAAATGAAGCCCGCGAACTCCTTAGGCGATTGTCCGCCGGGCGTCGCGCCCGCCAAGTCCCAGATTTTCTTGATGTCGGGATCGGCGAGGACTTTCAAGGTCTCGGCGTGCATCTTGTCGAGTATTGGCTGCGGGGTTCCTTTGATGCCCCATATTGCATACCATGTGGTCATGGTGAAATCTTTGTATCCGAGTTCAACCATGGTGGGTACATCCGGCAACAGCGCGTTCCGCTGCGCGGAAGTCACCGCAAGCGGAATCAATTTGCCGCCTTTGATTTGTGCGCTGGACGACGCAAGCCCGTCAAAAGCGAGATCCACGACACCGCCGACCAGATCGGTCATCATCGGGCCGATTCCCTTGTATGGGACATGCACCATGTCGACACCCGCCAGGCGCTTGAATAACTCGCCCGCGAGGTGATGCGACGCGCCGCTGCCAGCGGAACCGTAGTTAAGCTTGCCTGGATTGGCCTTGGCGTACTTCACCAATTCGTCCACTGTCTTGAATGGATGCTTGGGATGTATCACCAGTACATTCGGCACGTAGCCGAGCACCGTGATGGGTTCGAAGGCCTGCTCGAGAACGTATTTTTTCTTGGTGTAAAGCGATTCGGCAATGGTGTGATGAATCGCACCGATGAAAAACGTGTAGCCGTCGGGGACCGCCGTTGATGCGGTCTGTGCGCCGATGGTGCCGCCGGCACCGCCGAGATTCTCAATGTAAAAACTTTGGCCGAGGCTGTTACCCAGTTTGGCCCCAAATGGACGCGCGAACACATCAGTGCCGCCACCCGCCGGAAAGGGATTGATCAACTTCACTGGCTTGGTTGGCCATGCGGGGGTTTGGGCTGTTACGGAAAATGCCGCTGACAGTGAAACTGCTGCTGCAATCGCAGCGCAAATAATAGTGCGACGTTTCATGAATCCTCCAGATGTTGATTACCGCTCTTCGGCGGCGTAGTTAAGTTATGAGCAGGTAAATTCGAGGGGCTGCGAAATCTATTCAGCGATTTTAGCCCCAGAACCACTTTTGGCGCACTCACCAAGATATTGCATCGCAGCAGCAGCGCCACCGCGCTGGTGGGGAACGCCGGCGACATCAAGGCCCATCTCAACACCCGAAAGCGTGCCCATGAGCGTAAGGTCATTGAAGTCGCCCAGATGGCCGATGCGAAATACTTTGCCCTGGAGTTTTGCGAGCCCCATGCCGAGCGACATATCGAAATGTTCCAGGATAACGCCCCGCAACTTGTCGGCGTCATGCCCGGCCGGCATCATCACGGCGGTGAGCGCAGGGCTGTACTCGGCTGGATTGGCGCAGAGAATTTCGAGGCCCCATGTGCGTACCGCGCGGCGGGTGGCTTCCGCGTGTCGCTGATGGCGCGAAAAAACATTCGCCAGACCTTCCTCCTGCAACATCAGCAGCGCCTCGCGCAGGCCATAAAGCAGATTGGTCGCGGGTGTGTACGGAAAAAATCCGTTCTTATTGGCAGTGAGCATGTCTTCCCAATCCCAGAACATCCTCGGCATTTTTGAGCGCTTTTGTGCGTCCAGCGCTTTGTGGCTGAGCGCATTAAAACTCAAACCAGGGGGCAGCATCATGCCTTTTTGTGAGCCGCCGACAGTGACATCGACGCCCCACTCATCGTGCCGATAATCGACTGATCCTAGCGACGAAATCGTATCGACCAGCAGCAGCGCAGGATGCGCGGCTTTGTCAATGGCTTTGCGCACGGCGTGGATATTCGATGTGACACCGGTCGAGGTTTCGTTGTGCACCACACAGACAGCTTTGATCTCATGGCTCCTGTCGGCCACCAGCCGCGCCTCGATTTCCGCCGCATCCACGCCGTGCCGCCAGTCGCCCGCAATAAGTTCAGGCCGCAGGCTGAGTCGAACCGCCATCTTGTGCCACAGCATTGCGAATTGGCCGGTCTCGACCATCAACACCTTGTCGCCCGGCGATAGGGTGTTTACCAGCGCTGCCTCCCATGCGCCGGTACCGGATGCAGAATAAATAATGACCGGGCTCGTGGTCTGGAAGACTTCCTTGATACCGGCGAGCACTTCCAGACCCAATTTCTGGAAAGTCGGCCCGCGATGATCGATGGTGGGGGCGTCGATTGCGCGAAGAATACGATCAGGTACGTTGGTCGGGCCCGGAATTTGCAGGAAATGACGGCCTGCACGGTAGCGGAGTTGCGTCATGATCGAATGCCTTTCGTCAATGCATGGGTTATTACTTTGGTTGTATACACTATGCAAGGAATCTTCCCGACTATAAATGCTTACGATCAAGATGCCATGAGCGCGACGACTACCACTGCCCCCATTGTTTTTGCTCGCAGGGCAAAGACGCCCACATCACTCGAAACCCGGCTGCGCCGCGAAGTAGACGGTGACATCATGTTTGATGCTGCCGCACGGGGGCGCTACGCGACCGACGCTTCCATCTACCAGATTATGCCGATTGGTGTGGTGGTGCCACGCACGATCGATGCCGCCATTAGTGCAATGCAAATCGCGGCCGAGGAGGGCGCCGCCATCCTGCCGCGCGGTGCCGGTACATCGCAGTGCGGGCAGACCGTTGGTGCCGCGCTCGTCGTCGATAACAGCAAGTACCTGAACGCGCTCGTTGAATTCGACGCGACGCGCAAAAGCGCCATTGTTGAGCCCGGCATGGTACTCGATCTTCTGAATGCCAAAATAAAATCGTCCGGCCTGTGGTTTCCGGTTGATGTGTCGACCGCCGCGCAGGCAACCATTGGCGGCATGAGCGGAAACAATTCCTGCGGTTCGCGTTCGATTGCCTATGGAAATATGGTCGATAACGTCCTGGGTATCGATGCGTGGCTGAGTGAAAACAAGCGCTTCCATTTTGGTGTGAATGCTCTGGAAGCCAATAACGGCGTGGGGTTCAGGCTAATTCGTGAGGCAATGCAGGCCCTTTACGCACGCGAGGAAAGTGAAATT
>JBKJMK010000342.1:0-21773 GCA_046596005.1 Usitatibacteraceae bacterium
TTCATCCTTGGTGCAATCACAGGCACCGTGGCCGCGCAGGTCATTGCGATGGCACTGATCTCATTGCCGGTGATGATGCGCTATGGTTACAACATGAAGTACGCCACAGGTGTGCTCGCCGCCTCCGGTACGATCACTCAGCTAGTGCCACCGTCGCTGGTGCTTGTGGTCCTGGCCGACCAATTGGGAAAATCGGTCGGCGACATGTATCTCGGCGCGTGGGGACCATCAATTCTGCAAGTGCTGCTGTTCATGCTGTATACGTTTGTATTGTCCCGCGTCAAACCCGACTGGTTACCGGCGATTCCGAAGGAACATCGCACGCTGCAAGGCTGGCCGCTCATCAAAAAATGTCTTATGGGCATCGTTCCATGCGCGGTGTTGATATTTCTGGTGTTGGGAACGCTACTGATGGGACTGGCGACGCCAACTGAAGGCGGTGCAATGGGTGCCGTCGGCGCGCTGGTGTTGGCCGTATACCGCCACCCACAATTAGGCCAGGGCAGTCGCCGCGTTTTCTGGTTCGGCATGATGGCCGCGGGCATTGCCGCAATTATCGGCATTTTCGCATTCAAGTCGTTGCCGTTTCAGGTGGCCGTCGCAGTCCTTTACATCGCAGTCGTATGGTTGTGCCTGCGCGCCGCGATGATCGTGGAACTGCGTGACCTGATCAAGAAGGCATACGAATCTACCGCGCGCCTGACAGCCATGGTGATCTTCATCCTGATCGGCTCGTCGTGCTTCTCGGTAGTCTTTCAGGGTGTTAACGGCGGACCGTGGCTGGAACACTGGCTGACAGGTCTCCCGGGTGGCGTTTGGGGATTCCTGATATTCGTCAATTTGTTCGTATTCTTTATTGCCTTCTTTCTGGATTTCTTCGAGATCGTGTTTATTATCGTCCCGCTGCTCGCGCCGATCGCGAAAATCATGCTCACACCGATCGTTGGTGAAGACGCCGCGCTGGTGTGGTTTGGCGTCATGCTGTGTGTGAATTTGCAAACATCCTTCATGCATCCGCCGTTTGGCTTCGCCCTCTTTTACTTGCGTGGCGTCGCACCGAAAGAAGTAAAGAGTTCGGATATTTACTGGGGCGCGCTGCCGTTCGTCGGCTTGCAACTGGTGTTGGTGGCCTTGGTCATCGCCTTCCCGAAGCAGGTCACCATGTTCCTGGATGAACCGGTGAAACTCGATCTCGACAAGATCAAGATTGAACTCGAATCCGATCGAAATCCTGACGCGCCCGTCCCGGTACCGGGAAGCGAAGAAAAAAAATCCAATGAAGGCAACAACGACATCATGAATGCGTTGGGGGGCAAGAGCGACGACGCGTCGGCAGAGCCGACAAAGGAGGAGTCGGCGACGAACGACATCATGAAAGCGCTCGGTGGAAAGGCGGATGCGCCCAGCAAGCCATCCGACAAGGCGGCGCCTGCAAAAGGCAAGAGC
The DNA here is from genome assembly GCA_046596005.1 of Usitatibacteraceae bacterium. Taxonomy (GTDB): domain Bacteria; phylum Pseudomonadota; class Gammaproteobacteria; order Burkholderiales; family Usitatibacteraceae; genus UKL13-2. The sequence goes on from JBKJMK010000342.1 coordinate 1,447, forward strand.
AAGGATGATTTAGCAGCGGAGGAAATTGCGAAGGCGCTGCGGAGTGGTAAATAGCAGCGCTTAACAAAGCCCAGCGCTGGCGCTGCTCTGCGGGCAATTGTGCCCGGAACGTCGCACTGGTGCTAGCGTTAGTCGCCCGACCGAACACAATTCCTTCTACAAAAAAAACCCCGCATCCGCGGGGCTTTTTACCTTATCTATCGACCTACTTCTTTACAGGGGTCGCGGGTTTGCTGGCCGTACCTGCCGTCGCCATATAGTTGTCAAAGTTCTGCTCTGCCACCCTGAACCAGAGAATCTGGTCGTCGCGGAAGGCTTTCCATGCATCATAGACTTTCTTGAACTTGGGATTCTTGGCCGACTCTTCGGCGTACACTTCGTTCGCCGCCTTATAGCAGGCATTCATGATGTCTTTGCTAAAGCCGCGCAGTTGTACTTTATTGCCGACCAGGCGCTTCAACGCCGCTGGATTCAGCGCATCGTACTTCGACACCATCCAGCCGTTGGCTTCGGCGCAAGCAGACTCCAGAATCGCCTTGTACTCCGGCGGCAGGGCTTCCCATTGCTTGATGTTAACGAACAGGTCCAGCTCCGGACCACCCTCCCACCAGCCTGGGTAGTAGTAGTACTTGGCGACCTTGTAGAAACCGAGTTTTTCATCATCATATGGGCCTACCCACTCAGCCGCATCGATAGTGCCCTTTTCCAGTGCGGGATAAATTTCTCCGCCTGCGATCTGCTGGGGCACGACGCCCAGCTTGGACATCACACGACCGGCGAAACCGCCGATGCGGATTTTCAAACCCTTGAGATCTGTAACGGACTTGATCTCTTTCCTGAACCACCCGCCCATTTGTGCGCCTGTGTTGCCGGCGGGGAAATTAATGATGTTGTAGTCTTTCAAAAAGTCGCGCATCAATTCCATGCCGCCGCCGTGATACATCCACGCATTCTGCTGGCGGGCATTCATGCCGAACGGAATCGCGCAGGCAAACGCAAAGGTCGGATCTTTGCCGAAATAGTAGTAAGGCGCGGTATGGCAGCACTCGACGGTACCATCCTTGACGGCGTCCATCGCCTGCAGTCCCGGCACAATTTCACCGGCAGCGAATATCTGTATTGCGAATTTGCCACCGGTGGCCGCGGAAACGCGCTTGGCAATCACTTCTGCCGCGCCATAGATGGTATCCAGACTCTTGGGAAAGCTCGAGGTGCAGCGCCACTTGATGGTCGGCAAGGCGGCTGCCTGAGCATGCGTCAGTGAGGGAATCGCTGCAACGCCCGCAGCAAGACCAGCACCGGCGGAAGCCAGAAATTTGCGTCTTTGCATGTATTTCTCCTCTAAATGTGATTTATTGTTTTACAAACTGAAATACGATTTTCCACGAAAGTATAAAGCAAGCCAAGGGGCTCGCGTCTACTCCCCCGCAACGGACATGCGCTCGAGCAGAATACTGCCGACCCGTTTCGAACCCAGCGCCAATTCATCATTGCCGACCGCAACAATGTCCTTGAACATCTGCTTCATGTTGCCCGCAATGGTGATTTCTTCCACCGGATAGGCGATCTCTCCGTTTTCCACCCAGAAGCCGGCCGCACCGCGCGAATAATCACCTGTCACGTTGTTCACGCCCTGCCCCATCAATTCGGTCACGACGAGGCCACGATCCATTTTTTTGATCAGGCCCGCGAAATCGAGTTCCCCTGGTGTCACGATCAAATTGTGACTGCCCCCAGCGTTGCCGGTGCTTTGCATACCAAGCTTACGGGCCGAATAGGTGGCGAGAAAATAGCCTTGCACGACACCGTCTTTCACGACGTCGCGCGCGAGCGTCGTAACGCCCTCCGCGTCAAACGGCGAGCTGGCCAAACCGCCGCGAATCGCAGGATCCTCGCGAATCGATACGTTGCGCGAAAACACGGTTTCGCCAATGCTGTCCTGCAAAAAGCTGGCCTTGCGATAAAGCGCGCTGCCGCTCACAGCACCAACGAAACTACCAATCAAACCGGATGCGACGGGCGCTTCAAACAATACCGGCACATCGCAGCTGGCAATTTTCCTCGCATCCAGTCTCGCCACGGTGCGCTCGCCCGCGCGACGACCGATGGCTTCCGCCGACTCCAGCCCTTGTTCATCCCGGGCAACTGCGTACCAATAATCGCGCTGCATTCCCTGCTTACTCGTCGCGATCATGGTGCAACTCGCGCTGTGGCGGGTGGTGGGATAGCCGCCTATAAATCCTGCCGAATTGGCGTAGATGAAATCCGACTCGGAGGTCGACACCGATGCGCCCTCTGAGTTATTGATGCGCTTATCAACCGCAAATGCCGCTGCCTCCATCCGCATGCCGAGTTCAATGGCATCATCGACGGCCAGCTTCCACGGGTAGTAAAGACCCAAATCAGTAAATGGTGGCTTGGCCAAACGACTGCCATCGGCGAGTCCCGCGAACTCGTCCACCGCCGTATATTTGGCAATCGCAAGTGCTGCCTTGACGGTGCGTTCAATTGCGTCGCGCGACAGATCCGTGGTCGATGCGTTGCCGCGCCGCTGTCCCAGATAGACGGTAATGCCCAGTCCCTTGTCGCGATTGTGCTCGATGGTTTCGACGACGCCCAACCGGACGGTCACGTCCTGACCTAATGACGTGGAAATTTCAACCTCTGCGGCGGTAGCACCGAGAAATTTGGCGCGGTCGAGCGAAAACTGGGCGAGATCGGAAAGAGTGTCGCGAACGTCGGTCGATGTTGAGGGCACGATAGCTTTATTGAGTTGAGCAGAAAATTGGGGGACGAGCCTGGAAATGGCCAGAAAATACAGGGCGGTGCGGTATCATCTCGGCTGACCAAGTATCGACAAAACCAACATGATTGACGCAGCCAAGAACACCATGACAGATTCTGAAGAAGAAAATTCTATCAGCAAAAGCCAGAAGAAGCGGGATATGCTGGCATTGCAGGACATCGGCGAAGAGTTGGTAGGGCTGTCGACAGAAGCAATCAACAAGCTCGAGCTGCCAGACAATTTGCGCACCGCCGTGGTAGAAGCCAAGCGCATTCCCAAAAGTAAATACGGCGGCATGAAGCGGCAGATGCAATATATCGGCCGCCTGATGCGTGAAGTCGATCCGCTGCCAATTATCGAGCAGCTTAATTCGCTCAAGGCGCCAAACAAAAAAGAAACCGCATTGCACCACCTGGCAGAACGCTGGCGCGAACGTTTGCTGGCAGATGAAACTGCGCTCAATGCGTTTGCCAATGAATTTGTGGAGGCCGATCGCGCACTGCTGGGGAAATACATTCAAGGCGCAAAGGACGATAAGGCGAAGAATAGACCGCCCAAAAATTATCGCCTACTTTATTCGCAAATCCACGACCTCGTTGTCGCGCAGTCTCGTACACCTGAATAAGCGAAAGTCCTGTTGATGAATTTCGATGCTGCAAAAATCGGCTTGCTCTCGATATCTGATCGGGCGTCGCAGGGGATCTATCGTGACGAAGGTTTGCCCGCGCTTGAAGCCTGGCTAATGTTGGCGTTGAAGAATCCACTTACGTTTATCTCCAAGGTCATTCCCGATGAGCAGCCACTTATCGAGACAAGTCTCAAGACGCTCGTCGATGTCGAACACTGTTCGCTAGTGTTGACGACTGGCGGCACCGGCCCTGCGCCGCGCGATGTGACACCGGACGCAACCTTGGCCATTGCTGAGCGCGTGATGGACGGCTTTGGTGAGCGCATGCGGCAAATTTCATTGCGCTTTGTACCGACGGCGATCCTTTCACGGCAGCTTGCGGTGATCCGTAAACAATCACTCATCATCAATCTTCCTGGCCAGCCTAAGGCGATCAGGGAAACGCTGGAAGGATTGAAGGATGCCGATGGCAAGCCGGTTGAGGTCGGCATATTTGCGGCGGTGCCGTATTGTATCGACCTGATTGGCGGGCCTTATTTTGAAACCAACGACGATGTGATCAAGGCATTCAGGCCGAAGTCGGCAATTCGTCAGGCTGGCAGCTTCTCTAAACCCTAGACCGTTCGCCCCGAGCCTGTCGGAGGAGCCTGTTTGCCAAATGCGGAAACACACTGAATCGACAAATTAGCTGCCGTGCGCGCCGAAAAGTTCAGCGGCAGCGGACATTTTTAACCACCCCGTATTTTGCCCTCACTCATCAACCAACCACATGACCGCACTCATCCAACACATCGAACTCAACACCGGCACCAACCCCAAGGGCGCCGTCATCTGGTTGCACGGCTTAGGTGCCGACTGCTGGGACTTTGTTTCCATCGTTAAAGAACTCGGACTGCCAGATGACCTGCCGCTGCGTTTCATTTTTCCACAAGCACCATCGCGTCCGATCACCATCAACAACGGCCAGGTCATGCCCGGTTGGTACGACATCTCGATGGCCGAATTGCACCGCAAACCCGATGAGGCGGGTGTTCGACAATCGCAGGCGGTTATCGAACAACTGATCGCGCGCGAAAGCGAACGCGGTATCCCGACCGATAAAATCATCATCGCCGGATTTTCGCAAGGCGGTGCCATTGCGCTTCAAACCGGACTGCGTTACCGAGAAGCGCTGGGCGGCATCATGGCGCTCTCCACTTATCTCACACTCGAAGACTCGTTTGCAGCAGAGGCCGCAATCGCTAACGCGAACATACCGATTCTAATGGCTCACGGCACGCAAGACCCTCTCATTCCGCTTTCACTGGCAATGTCGTCACGCGCAAAGTTGGAAGCGCGGGGCTATAAAGTCGAATGGCGCGAATATCCGATGCCACATTCGGTTTGCATGGAAGAAGTAGCCGATATCAGTGTGTGGATTCAGGCGCGATTCAAGTCGCGCATCTTGCTTGCATAGTCAGACATGCCATATGCACCAGCGTTGGTGCAGCGGGCAACGCGAATTGCAAGTTTTATATCCGTAATTTCAGCAGTGCCACTTTCAACGTTTTTTCGAGCGCTTGCGGCCGCAACGTTGCACGATCAACGTATACATGGACGAAATGCCCTTGCGCGACCGCCTGTTCCTCCGCTTCGCGAAACAGCGCAACTTCATAACGCACACTTGAATTGCCGATCTTTGCAACGCGCAATCCCGCAACGACTTTATCCGGGAATGCAATTGAGGTGAAGTAGTTGCAGCCTGTTTCCACGACCAACCCGATGACCGGACTTTTTGCAATATCGAGGGCCCGCTGTGAAATCAGATATTCATTCACTACCGTATCGAAGTACGAATAGTAGATGACGTTGTTGACGTGTCCGTAGGCGTCGTTGTCCATCCAACGGGTGGCAATGGGCAGGAAGTGCTTATATGCGCTGCGTACCTCTGGTAACGCCGTGACGGTAGACAAGCTCATGTGCCGACGGCATCCATCGTCAGGGTTTTTCCCGGGTCAAACGGGGGATACGGGATAACGGTCGGCAGCGGACATGCTGTCGCATCGAAGAAAATCGCAATTTCGTCATGCCGCTTCATGGTGTCGTTGTAGCCCATCTCGATCAGCGCCTTGCAATAACGATGATCGAACAGCATATAGCTCGCGAGTGCCGCGCCGCCGCGCCGCATGGCACCGATGGAGCGCATTAACAGCCGCGTTGTCCATGGTAGATCGCCGACATGCTTGAACGCCTGCGTTTCGAGCGGCTCGTTTGGACAAGCCACACACACATCGACGTGGTTCAGATTCATCCCGGATTTTTTCAGTCTTTCAGGATCGATCACCGTCAAGGTCGAGTTCACCCGCTGCAACAATTCAATATCCACCGCCAGCGTGTCAAGAAAAATTGATGACATTGCGTGGCCGGCAATTTGCGCCAGCGACGGGTAGAGCTCGCCTCTGATACGCTGTGGCATATCTTTAACCAGTTTGGCCGTGCCAACAACGAATACACGCGTAGCACCCAGGTGTAATGCTGGGCTGACCGGTGCCATCTGGCGGATCGAGCCATCGCCAAAAAATTCACGGTTAATTTTTGTCGCTGGAAAGGCAAACGGAATGGCTGAGGATGCCATCAAATGCTCCACCCGCAGCTGGCTCACGCGTATGCCCACGCGCTGCGAACGTCGCCAACCTTGCACGTCGGGCGCTGCCTGGAAAAACGCGCAGTTTTGTCCGGACGTATAACCAGAAGCTGTCACCGATACCGCGCGAAGGACGCCGGACTCGATATGCTTCGCGATTTGGCCGGGCGGAACGTAGCGTTCGATTAAATCAGCAAGTGGCGAATTGTCGAACAACGAAACCCTGTGATTTTTGGATACCGCGCCGAACAAAAAGGCCGACAACCACTTGATACTGTTTCTGGCCACGCCTGAAAAATCGGTACGGTAAACCTGGTCCGGCGAAAAGTTTTCCCAGACATGCAACAGTGTTTCCACACCGCGCGCGAAGTTGTCAGCATTCACCGCCAATACAGCTGCGTTGATCGCGCCCGCCGAGGTGCCGGTGATGATGGGAAAGGGGTTTTCCTCGGGGTGGCCAAGTATTTCCGATACAGCCTTGAGCACGCCCACCTGGTACGCAGCGCGCGCGCCGCCACCCTGGAGGACCAGCGCGATACCGGGATGTCTCGCATTCCTGACTATCTTTTCTGCAGCACTCACGCGGCTATCTCCTCCCCGCATTACCCGCTGATGTTTTTCCGCAAAGCACGTATGGCATACCGCAAGGCACGTCTTTACACGCGGCCGGCTTCCTTGCCAGCGGGCACGATGCTGACTATTTTTTCGTCTTGATTTGCCACTCTCGCAGCCAGTAAATTATAGACCTGCATCTGGCCCTTGCCCTTGACATGAATTTGGTGCATCTCATCAAATATGTAGCGATTGTGCAGTCGGCGGTAGGTAACGGCATCAACCTGCGTAAGTCCGGGCTGCGCCTCTGACGACATGCGCGCTGCAACGTTAACGGTGTCCCCCCATAGATCGTAGCTGAACTTGCGCCGACCAATCACACCGGCTACTACCGCGCCAGTCGCCAAGCCGACACGCAGACTAAGCTTTTCACCATTGGGCGCGGTATAACGCGACACAAAGGTATGCATCTGCAACGCCATATCCGCCATCGCATCGACGTATTGCGTGTTCGCACTGCGCAGTCCGCCCGCCGCCATGTAGGCGTCGCCAATGGTTTTGATTTTCTCGATACCGTACTTTTCTGCCAGCGTATCAAATTCAGAAAAAATATCGTTCAGCAGATGCACCGTTTCGTTTGGCGACATTTCTGCTGACATGTGGGTGAAATTGACGATGTCCGCAAACATCACGGAAACATCGGCGTGGCCATCAGCAATGTTGGTTTCCTGGCGCTTCAGGCGGATGGCGATAGGCTCAGGAAGGATGTTCAGGAGCAGACGGTCGGAAAGGTCTTTTTCAAGCGACACCGCCTGGCTCTGCGCTTCCACCGCCTCCCGCAGCTTGGCTTTTTCACGCGAGAAATACCACAGCAGCACGTACACCATGGCCGAGATGGAAACGAAATTCAGGACGAAAAATACTGCAACGGTGCGCTGGTCGAGTTGCTTGGTATCCCATTGCAAGTAGTAGTCAAACATCCCCGACATGGCTGTCATAAAAATATACGCGACGAACCATGGCACCGATTCGCGGGTGCCGAGGATAACGATCGCACCCACCGGGGCAAGCAACGCCCACAGCGACACGCCGCTTGAATTGACAAAGTTTCCCATCGTCCACTGCAACGCAAATGGTGTGAACAAAAAAAGCGAAAGTTGCATCAGGCAAAACACCGGCAACTCGCGGGTTTTGAGAAAAAACACGATCGTACAGAGCGAAGCGAGCAGGAAGACCAGCGGGATAAGCGTAGAGAAGCGCTGCCCGAAACTCCAGTAGATGGCCAGCCATAGCATGGACGCCACCATCATCAGCGCGGTGGAAAATACCAGCATGTCACCGGCGAGTTTCTCTTCTGGCGACAGACCGCGTTCTAGGGGCGTATCAAAATCCAGAAATTTCTTTGCAGTCATTCGGCGTCGGCAGCTTTCACTATTTTGTAAAAATCATCCCGAACTTTGCGGCAAATGACAGACAACACCGGACAAAACTCGACCGTTTGATTATGACACATCCGTTTTGCCGGACAGTCAGTCATTCATGACCAACGCCGACACAAACAATGGCCTCTGCGGGTTGATACGCTAAAATGTCAGTATCCCGCAGAATTCTGGAGAAAAAATGTCGATGTCCGACCGCGACGGCTTTATTTGGTACGACGGCAAACTGGTGCCATGGCGCGACGCGACCACCCACGTGCTGACGCATTCGCTGCACTATGGCCTTGCCGTGTTCGAAGGCATACGTGCCTACAAGACCGACGCTTCATCCGGTCTCGGCACCGCTATTTTCCGATTAAAGGAGCACATCACACGACTCTTCAACTCGGCCAAGATCTACCAGATGGCAATGCCGTACAGCCCTGACGAAATCATGGATGCGCATCGCGAAGTGGTACGCGTGAACAACCTGGAAAGTTGTTACCTGCGCCCGTTGGCGTTTTACGGTTCAGAAAAAATGGGCGTATCACCCAAGGGTGCCAAAGTTCACGTCACCATCGCTGCATGGCCATGGGGCGCTTACCTCGGCGAGGATGGCTTGAAAAAAGGCATTCGCGTGAAGACCTCCTCGTTTGCACGTCATCATGTCAACGTGACAATGGCCCGCGCCAAAGTTTCTTCTACCTACGCCAATTCGATACTCGCCAACAATGAAGCGACCGATCATGGCTACGACGAGGCGTTGCTGCTCGATACCGAAGGCTACGTGGCCGAGGGTGCGGGTGAAAATATATTTCTGGTACGCGATGGAAAAATCAGCACGCCGGAACTCACCTCCGCGCTTGATGGCATCACCTGGCGCTCGATTCAACTTCTCTGTGCAGATTTGGGCATTCCAGTAGAGCCAAGAAAAATAACGCGTGACGACGTTTACATTGCCGATGAAGCGTTTTTTACTGGTACGGCAGCGGAAGTCACACCGATTCGTGAAGTGGATGGGCGCGTTATCGGCACCGGTTCGCGCGGCCCGATTACTGAAAAAATCCAGACGGCGTTTTTTGATATCGTCAATGGCCGCAATCCGAAATATCACGCATGGCTCACGCCAGTTAAATAGCCGAGGGAATGCCGCATGAGCACTGAGACCCGCACTGAACTGAAATACACGCGCATCGAAGTTACCGGCAAGGACATGCCGCTGCATTGCCCAATGCCATCAATGAAGCTGTGGAATACGCATCCTCGCGTCTACATTCCGATCGAAGAAACCGGCGAGGCCAAATGTCCATACTGCGGCACGGTTTACAAATTGACTGGCCCCGTTAAACACGGCCATTAAACCCGGCCTCGGCGGACCTCACCGTGCCACGTATCGTCGTCGTCGCCCCCGCCTGGATCGGTGACGCTGTACTGTCCCATCCGCTGCTGATGCGGCTCAGGGAACATGCCGATAGACCCACAATTATGGTACTTGCACCCAAATGGGTCATGCCGGTCTTTGAGCGCATGCCCGAAGTCGAACGGGTGATCGAAAACCCGTTCGGTCATGGCGCACTCAATCTGGGCGGCAGACGCATGCTGGGGAAAACCTTAGCGAGCGAAGGTTTTGACCAGGCAATTGTGCTGCCCAACAGTTTCAAATCCGCACTGATTCCGTGGTTTGCAGGTATTCGCGTGCGCACCGGCTTTCGCGGGGAAAAACGCGGATGGATTCTTAGTGATTGCCGGGACCTGAACGAACTCGCGCTGCCAACGATGGCGGAGCGGTTTGCGGCGCTGGCACAAGGTCACGGTCAGCAGTTGATGCGGCCCGTGCCGCAACCGGCGTTGCGCATTGACCAGGAACATCGCGCCAGCACATTGGCCCGTTTGAAACTCAGCCTAGACAAGCCTGTCATCGCATTCTGTCCCGGTGCTGAATACGGTCCGGCCAAGCGCTGGCCGGCGCGACATTTTGCAGAACTTGCCCGCGTCCTCCACGCGACCGGCAAGCAAATCTGGCTGATGGGTGGTACCGGCGACCGCGTCATCGCCGATGAGATCAACCAATTGGCAAATAACGCCTGTCAAAATCTGTGTGGCGAAACGCAGCTTGACGACGCAATCGATTTACTCAGTTTGGCGACGCAAGTAGTAACCAATGATTCCGGCTTGATGCATATTGCCTGCGCGGTGGGTGCGCCAGTAACTGCACTTTACGGTTCGAGCTCCCCCGCATTCACGCCACCATTGTCCGCAAAGGCCAGGGTAATTTCGCTCCGGCTCGAATGTAACCCATGCTTTCAGCGCGTATGCCCCTTGGGCCACTTCAAGTGCATGAACGACCTGATGCCAGAACAGGTAGCCCACCATTTGCTGTAGTGATCGAGGCATAATTTAATCCTTGGCACTATCGTCACCTTGCAGGAGTAACCCATGAAAGCATTTTCGATTGCTACCGCCCTGACTGCCCTTGTAGTTTCGTTGCCGGTTCTTGCGGCGGCTCCCGCAAAGCTGGCAGAACCTGAATACGCCGACGCGATCAATCAGTGGCATGACAAAGTTGAAAAAAGTTTGCGCCGCGACAACGGCTGGCTCACGCTGGCAGGGCGCTTCATCATGAAGCCTGGCGTGAATACCTTCGGCACGGCACCGAACAACGACATCGTGTTTCCGCCTGAACTCAAGGGCACCGGGCCGGATGTCATTGGCACCATTACCGTCGATGCTGCAAAGAAATCAGTCACGCTCAAGCTCAATGAAGGTGTCAGCATGACCAGCGATGGCGTGCCCTTTACCGGCGAGCGCGCACTGAAACTTGATCCGGCGAAACGCGACTGGATTTCACATGGCCGCATTTCCATGCACGTCATTGAGCGCGATGGCCGTTATGTGTTGCGCCTTGCCGATAACGAATCATTGGTACGTAAAAACTTTCCAGGCCGCGTTTGGTATGACACCAACCCTGCGTTCAACGTCAGCGCCAAATTTATACCCTACCCGCCCGGCAAGAAACTATCCATCGTCAACGTGATCGACGAAGTCTCCGAGGAGCCTTGCCCGGGTTATGTTGAATTCAAATTGAAAGGTCGCAAATACAAGATGGACGTCGTCGGTGAAGATGACGGTTTATTCTTCGTGATGCGGGATGGCACGTCCGGCGATACCACTTATCGCCCTTCGCGGTTCCTGTTCGTTGAGAAGAAGCCGAAAGCGAATGAGACCTTTCAGCTCGACTTCAACAAGGCCTACAACCCGCCTTGCGCATTTTCCGAGTTCACCACTTGCCCTTTGCCACCGGAACAAAATATTCTGAAGATACGCATTGAGGCTGGAGAGAAATATCGCAAACTCGGCTGAGTTGCCCGCCTTCGCCTGGGGGAGCACGCGGGCACGGAAACGATGAATCATTTCATTTCTCAATTCCGCGGAGGTCACTCTTCGTGGATCGCCATTTGACGGGCCTTTTGTCGCGAAAAGCCCTGTAAAGCCGCTTCAGTGCTGGAGTTTCAAATCGGCACGTGTATCAATATCGAGGAAAATTCCCGCATCATCGACACAGATTTCATCGACGAACATGCTGTCTGTTTTAAGTATTTCACGTGCTCCGGTATCTCCGGCCAGCGACAGCAATCGTTCCCGATATAACGCCGAAAACCCAACCGGATGACCGTGCTTGCCGTCCATCGCGGGCACCGCGATGCGCGCACCAGCGCATAGTGCCTCAACAATTGTCAGCACCGTATCGACGCGAATCGAAGGCATATCACCGAGGGCAATTACCCAGCCATTTGCCGGTGTCACCGCAACACCTGCCGCAATGCTGCTTCCCATCCCCTGATCAGCGTGGACGTTAATGACAACCCGGCAACCGCAGGCTGCCAGCACATCCATCAACTCAGGATCACGACGCGTCACGGCAACCACATTTCCTGCACACGCGACGATTAATTTTGACGCCGCCGCCTCTACGATTCTGCGGCCGTCAGGCAGCCTGGCAAGCAATTTTTGGGAACCGAAACGCGATGCGGAGCCCGCGGCGAGGAGGATGCCGACGATCAAATTTTACGCAGCCGACGATTCAATCGAATGTGCTGCGACGCGCGCCAAAACCAAACCATTGCGCGCCGCGACCAGTTCAGCCAGGATGGCGATGGCAATTTCAGGCGGCGTACGACTGCCAATGGATAAGCCGACGGGTCCGTGAAGTTTTGCCACTTGCGCTGCGCTCACATCAAATTCCAGCAGTCGCTTGCGGCGCTCTTCGGAGGTCTTGCTCGATCCCACCGCGCCGACATAAAACGCGCGCGTCTTCAGCGCTTCCATTAACGCCATATCATCGAGCTTGGGGTCATGCGACACAGCGACGATCACAGTACGTGGGTCAGGCTTGAATGCAAGGACGGCATCGTCTGGCATACCGTCCAGAAAAAGTGTGCCGGGAACACGCCAGACGCCACGATATTCCTCGCGCGGATCGCAAACGGTGACCTGAAAATCCAGCGTTGCCGCAACTTCAGCAAGATATCGTGCAATTTCGGAGGCCCCGATAATCAGCAAGCGCCAACGTGGCCCGTGAATACAGACAAATTCTTCGTTAGTTCGCCCGGTTGTCTCGGTCGCCGACGCCATCCGGAACTGCCATTTTCCGTCGTGTAGATTGACGACACGCGCAAATACTTCGCCGGCAACAATTCTGGAAGACATCGCACTTAGGCTAGTGTCGTCGGGAGCGGATTCGATCAAGACTTCCAATTCACCACCGCACGGCAAACCAAACCGGCGCGCGTCTTCAGACGTAATGCCGTAGCGTTCGAGACTCGGCTTCGCGGTGAAAAATTGATCACGCCGCCTCACCAGATCATCTTCGATGCAGCCACCGGAAACAGAACCGATCACGACGCCATCATCGCGCATTGCCATCAGTGAGCCCGGCGGGCGTGGGCTCGCGCCAAAGGTTTGGGTCACGGTGACGAGCCAAATGCGACGGCCCGCGCTTATCCATTCGCGGGCGTGATCCAGAACTTCGATATCAAGCGATTGCATGCGTGGCGGATCTTAGCGGGTTGCGGAATCTGCGCTGCCGGCAGCGCCCAGACCCGCGCCACCATTGGGTGTCGTCGATTGCGCAACGCGATCAAGATTCAGCCCGAAGTGTTCGGCTACTGCGCGGCGGTATTCATCAAAGTAGTTAGCCGTCAGATTATGGTGCGTCCCGCCTTCGACGCGCAGGAAGCGCTTCGGTGCCTTGCTGGCTGCATAGAGGCGTTCGGCCATCCCAAATGGCACGATATTGTCGTCAGTGCCATGTGCAAACAGAATGGGGATTGTCACATCACGGATGCGATCAAAATTATCGAACCGCTGGGTGACCAGAAAACTGACTGGCAAAAAACCCCACCTGGTTTCTTTGATCATGTCCGGAATAGACGTAAACGCGCCTTCAAGAATCAAACCACTCGCCGTTTTTTCCCTGATCGCGAGATGCATCGCCATTGAACCACCAAGCGAGTGTCCGAAAATAAACCGCTTGGTGTTGACGGAGGGATCTCGCACGCTGAGATAGCGCCACGCGGCCTCGGCATCTTCATTGGCTGATTGTTCAGTGGGCGAACTGCCGTCGGCGAATGCACTTTTGCCGAAGCCACGATAGTCGATTGCGAGTACCGAAAAGCCCATGCGGTTCCAGCGCGGAATGCGCGTCACGCTGCCGGTGAGGTTCCAGCGTGCGCCATGCAAATACAACAGCACCGGCGCGTTTTTTTCAGGCTGTGGTGACCACCACGCGTGGAGTTTTTCGCCCTTCGTTCCGACCGGGATCCACACTTCCTCGACACCCTCCGGCGCACCGCGATAACCGCGCCATTCGCCCTGTACCGGATTGAATATCCAGTCACCTTGCTTGGTTTCAAGATAAGCGCAGCCACCAGTGAAGATCAAGGCTGCGATTGCAAGCAACCAGGCAAGGCGTGAATGCAAAAAAGATTTTATTTTCATGGAGAGTTAGTTCTGCAATGCAGGTACCAGTTCCCTGTTGCTCAGGCAACTAAAAATATTCGGCAACGCAATTGAGGTCGCCCGCGTTCAAACCTTGAATGGCAATTCCCGCAAACGCTTGCCGGTGAGGGTAAATATTGCGTTCGACACCGCGGGCGCAATTGGCGGCGTACCGGGCTCGCCGACGCCGGTCGGCGACGTGCCGCCCTGAATAATATGCACCTCAATCTTTGGCATGTCCTTAATGCGCAGCACCGGATAGTCGTGGAAATTGCTCTGCTCAACGACGCCATCCTTCAACGTCACCTGTCCATAAAGTGCTGCCGATAAACCGAATACGATGGCACTTTCCACCTGCGCGGAAATGGTCAACGGATTAACCGCCAAGCCGCAATCGATTGCGGCAACGACGCGAAGAACCTTGATCTGCCCCTTATCGATCGAGACCTCGGCCACTTGCGCGCAAACGCTCCCAAAGCTTTCATGCACCGCAATTCCCCGCGCCACACCCTTCGGCAACACGTTGCCCCAGCCCGCTTTCTCAGCCGCTGCGGTCAGTACGTTGGCGATGCGCGGATGCCTGGCAAGGTGCTCGCGGCGAAACACAACAGGATCCTTGCCAGCAGCGCTGGCGAGATCGTCCATCATCGTTTCCATCACGAATGCCGTGTGTGTGTGGCCGACCGAGCGCCACCAAAGTCCCGGAACGCCGGTTTGCGTCGTGTGCAAACTTGCCTGCATATTGGCAATGTCATACGGCGTATCCGTCACACCCTCCACGCTGGTTGCATCGACGCCGTTCTTGACCATCATGCTTTCGAACGCGGTGCCCGCTATGATCGATTGACCGACAATGGTGTGATCCCAGCCGATGATTTTCCCCGCGTTGTCGATGCCCGCAATGACGCGATGCACGTACATTGGCCGATAGTAGCCGCCCTTCATGTCATCCTCGCGGGTCCACACGGTCTTGACCGGTACTTTGGCCTCCCGCGCAATTTCCACGGCCTCAACGATGTAATCCGATGCTGGATTTGCGCGCCTGCCAAAGCCGCCGCCCGCGATCATGGTATTCAATTTGACCTGCTCAATTTTCAACCCGGATACTTTGGCTGCTGCCGCCTGATCGACGGTCTGAAATTGAGAGCCAACCCAGATTTCACAGCTATCGGCCTTGATGCTGACGGTGCAGTTTAAAGGCTCCATCGCAGCATGGGCAAGAAACGGCACTTCGTATTCGGCGCTCACCTTGTGCGCAGCAGTATTTAGTGTCAGGACATTACCGGCCTTCGCGACAGCACCAGGTTTTTGCGCGAGTTCCCGATAGGTTTTTCTGAGGTCAGCCGTGTTCGCCTTTGCACCCGGCGCCAAATCCCACTCCACGTCGAGTAAGTCACGCCCTTTCCTGGCCGCCCAAAAACTCTTTGCGACCACTGCGACCCCGTTCGCAGTTTGAATCACATGGGTAACACCGGGAACACCTTTGACCCTTTCGGCATTGAAGCGCTTCACCTTCGCGCCAAAAATCGGCGGATGCATGACGACTGCAGTGTGGAGATTCGGCACCATTTTTGCGGTGATATCCAGTCCAAATTTTGCACTGCCATCCACCTTCGCCGGCGCGTCTATTCGCCGCGTCGGCTTGCCGATAATCTTAAAATCCCTGGCGTCCTTCAGTTTTACGCCGTTCGGGACAGGCAATGCATTTGCAGCATCACTGAGCGTGCCGTAACTGTCTTTCTGGCCGGCCGGCCCGATGACATTACCGAAATCGGTGCGGCAATCCGTGGCATTGACCTGCCATTTTTTCGCTGCTGCAGCAATCAACATGGCACGGGCTGTCGCGCCAACCGTGCGCATTTGGGTCCAGGAGTTCAGTACCGAAGACGAGCCACCTGTCATTTGCATACCGAACATGGTGTGTGCAAACTGCGGCGCGGCGGGTGCTAATTCAGCGCGCACTTTAGACCAGTCGCAATCGAGTTCCTCCGCGACCAGCATGGGCAGCGAGGTCATCACCCCCTGACCGAATTCAAGATGCTTCACCTGCACCGTTACCGAACCGTCGCGGGCGATGCGCAGAAATGCATTCGGCGTTGTCGTTGTATTGGACGCAGGCGCTGCCTGTGCCGCCGCGATTTTGTTGCCAATGGGGAGCGTAAAGCCGATCACCAACCCGCCGGTCGCGGCGCTGGAGGCTTTCAGGAATTGGCGGCGGCTGACCGGGGAGGTTTCAAGAAGCTGTTTCATCGTCGTCCCTTATACCCTGGCTTTGACGGCCGGTTTCTTCAGCGGTGTTGCGGGCTTTGCAGTCGCGCCGCCCGCCGCAAGTTTGATAGCCGCACGAACGCGGTTATATGTTCCGCAGCGACAAATGTTGCCGCTCATCGCGTCGTCTATCTGCGCATCGGTTGGATTGCGGATTTTAGTGAGCAGCGCAGTGGCCGACATGATCTGGCCCGACTGGCAATAACCGCATTGCACGACATCCTCGGCAATCCATGCGGCTTGCACTTGCTTGCCGATCTTTGACGATCCAATCGCCTCGATCGTCGTCACGCGCTTGCCTGCAATTGCCGACAGGGGTGTCGAGCAGGCGCGCAGCGGGTCGCCATTGACGTGGACAGTGCATGCACCGCAAAGCGCCATGCCGCAGCCGTATTTTGTGCCGGTCATTTGAAGGTTGTCGCGTAGAAACCATAGTAGCGGTGTGTCCACGGGCAAGTCGGTTTCAAGTCGCTCGCCGTTAACGCTGAAGCGGATCATGCTTTTCTCCGTACAGAATGGAAATTTGAAATTACTGAAAGGCGTTGTAGCCAATGATGAGGGAAAATTTTACGCTGAAATCAACCCAACCTGACCTCGCGATACGGCAATTGTCGTTATCGACATTAAAAACACTTGCCACAATATCGTTATTTCGATATTATTGGAAATATGGAAATGAAAAACACCATTCAGGCACTCGCCGCACTTGCGCAGGAATCGCGGCTGGCGATCTTTCGACTGCTGGTTGTTGCCGGTCCGGGCGGCATGCCAGTCGGCAAAATTGCCGAGCAACTCGGTCTTGCGAACGCCACGCTCTCCTTTCATCTGAAGGAACTCACCAACGCCGGACTCACCAGGTCGACGCCAAACGGCCGTTCCATTAGCTACTCAGCCAATTTCAAGACCATGAACGAGTTGCTCGAATTCCTCACTGAAAACTGTTGCGCGGGCACCGGTTGCGCACCGGGTGACTCGTCCAAAGTGGCTTGCCGGATTTCAAAAACGCCCGCCAAAACGCAAAAAACACCCCCATCAATTCTCAAACGGAGTAAATCATGAAACGCTTTCACGTCCACATCGCCGTCAGCAATCTTGGCGAGAGTACCCGTTTTTACGCGGCCATGTTCGGTGCGCAACCGACCGTCCTTAAACCCGACTATGCGAAATGGATGCTTGATGATCCGCGTATCAATTTCGCCATATCCGAACGCGCCGGCGCGCAGGGCGTGAATCACCTCGGCTTCCAGGCTGAAACCAATGATGAACTCGAAGAAATCCATGCCCGCTTGCAATCGGCCGACACCGCGATCTCCGCCGAAGTCGGTGCCAATTGTTGCTACGCCAAATCCGACAAGTATTGGGTGAAAGATCCCACCGGCATCGCTTGGGAAAGTTTTCGTTCGCTGGAAACGATTCCGTTTTACGGCGAGCAGAGTCACCAGGGTGCCGGGGACGGCAGCGTTGCTGAAGGCGGCGCATGTGGCACGTCATGCTGTCCAACCATTGAGCCAAAAACTGCCTGCGAGACGCCACCCGCCAAATCCTGCTGCAATGGCTGACCGCTTGTTCAACGTGCTGTTTTTATGCACCCATAATTCCGCCCGCTCGGTGATGGCCGAAGCGCTCCTGAATACCCTCGGGGGTGAGCGCTTCCAGGCCTTCAGTGCAGGCAGCAAGCCGTCTGGCCGCGTGAATCCGTTTGCCCTCGAGATGATCAGGACCATCGGCTACCTCACCGGGAGTATCCGCAGCAAATCGTGGGATGAGTTCGCGTTGCCCGGCGCGCCACCCATGGACATCATCATCACCGTCTGCGACAACGCCGCTGGCGAAGCGTGTCCGGTATGGCCGGCCCGCGATGGGAAAGTGCCCGCAAAAGCGCACTGGGGATTTCCCGACCCTACCACGGCTACTGGCAGCGATGAAGACAAACGCAAGGCATTCAATCAGTCGTTTCACGCGATCCGTCTGCACATTGAGCGCCTGCTCAACCTGCCGGTGGAAAAGCTCGAACGACTGACACTTTCAAGCGAGCTCAAGCGCATCCACGCACAATGAAACAAGCCGCGACGCCGACCGGCCCGGTTGCTGCGCATGCATCGATGAATCTTTTCGAACGCTACCTGACCGTGTGGGTGGCGTTGTGCATCGTCATCGGTATCCTGCTCGGTCAGGCGTTGCCAGCGTTCTTCAAGGCAATCGGCTCCATCGAAATCGCCAAGGTCAACCTGCCGGTCGGCCTGCTCATCTGGTTCATGATTATCCCGATGCTGATTCGCATCGATTTTGCCGCGCTCGGCCAAGTACGCAAACATGTTCGCGGCATCGGCGTAACACTGGTGGTGAACTGGCTCGTCAAGCCGTTCACGATGGCCTTTCTCGCGTGGCTGTTCATCCGCCATCTTTTCGCGCCAATGCTGCCGGGCGAGCAAATCGACAGTTATGTCGCCGGCCTGATCCTGCTCGCTGCAGCCCCGTGCACGGCAATGGTGTTCGTCTGGAGCCGCCTCACCAACGGCGATCCGTATTTCACCCTGTCACAGGTGGCGCTCAATGACCTCATCATGGTATTTGCGTTCGCCCCGGTCGTTGCCCTGCTGCTGGGCGTATCGAGCATCACGGTGCCATGGGCGACACTCCTGACCTCGGTCGGTCTGTACATCGTGATTCCGGTATTGATCGCACAAGCGTTGCGACGGCTGCTGCTCGCGCGCGGCGACGCCGCATTCGAGCGTGCCATGCAACGCATCCAGCCCTGGTCAATTGCGGCGTTGCTGGCCATGTTGGTGCTGCTGTTCGCGTTCCAGGGCGACGCGATTTTGCGCCAACCCCTGGTGATCGCTTTGCTGGCGGTACCGATTCTGCTACAGGTGATCTTCAATTCGGCACTGGCATACTGGCTAAATCGCAAGCTGGGTGAGAAGCACGCGGTTGCATGCCCGTCGGCCCTGATTGGTGCATCGAATTTTTTCGAGCTCGCGGTCGCCGCAGCGATCAGCCTGTTCGGATTCGAGTCTGGTGCCGCGCTCGCAACCGTCGTCGGCGTATTGATCGAAGTGCCGATGATGCTGCTGGTGGTGAAAGTCGTCAATGGCACAAAACAGTGGTACGAGGCAGGGAGCAGGTAAACGCGCGAGGTAGCTGTCGCAAGCGTGGCATGATTGGGTACTTGGTCACTACCATCCGGCCGACCAAAGTTCCAGGTCAATTGATCCCATCCCATTTCGAAAAACATCATATGCCGTCCCGAATCGCGAACGACACACAATGGAAGTCTCTGCCCAAAGTGCTCCTGCATGAACACCTTGACGGCGGCTTGCGTCCGCAAACCCTGCTCGAACTTTGCCGACAAAACAACGTCGCCACGCCCGCAAACACAGCAACCGATCTCGCCGCATGGCTACTTGCCAATTCCAATTCGGGAAGTCTCGAGCGTTATCTCACCGGCTTTGGCCTGACCGTGGCGGCGATGGCCTCTGAAGAAGCCTGCGAGCGCGTCGCATTCGAAGCGGCGGAGGACGCGCGCAATGACGGCTGCGTGCTGGCGGAATTCCGTATGGCACCGCTGTTGCTGGAGGCACATGGTTTGCCGGGTGAGCTGGTCGTCGAAGCACTGCTGCGGGGCTTGAAGAGAAGCGCCTTGCCCTGTGGTTTTATTGTCTGCGCCATGCGCACTGATGCGCCCGCTTACACGTTGAGGAGTGCGCACCTCGCCGCCCGCTACCGTGACGTTGGCGTGATCGGATTCGATTTGGCTGGTGCCGAACGCGGCTTTCCGCCAACGCCGCACCGCGAAGCCATCAATGTCGCGCGCGACGCCGGTCTGGGCATCACGCTGCATGCAGGCGAAGCCGACGACGGTTCGCGCGTGCTCGAAGCGGCATCACTCGGCGCAACCCGTATCGGCCATGGCGTCAATATCATGAAGGCACCTGATACCCCACAACAGCAAGCGTGGCTCGATGAGGCGCGCCGCGCCGGCCTGCACTTCGAAGTCTGCCCGACCAGCAATGTGCACACCGGCATCGCGTCCTCCGTGGCGCTACATCCATTGCG
>JBKJMK010000100.1:0-6594 GCA_046596005.1 Usitatibacteraceae bacterium
CGATGGCGCGTCCGCTATTGGCCGACCCTGAATTCGTGATTAAGGCCGCAGCCGGACGTGCTGATGAAATCAACACCTGTATCGGCTGCAATCAGGCCTGTCTTGATCACGTCTTCAAGCAAAAGCGTGCGTCGTGTCTGGTGTATCCGCGCGCATGCTTTGAGACCGAATTGGTTTATTTGCCAACGACAAAAAAGAAACGCATCGCCGTCGTTGGTGCCGGCCCGGCCGGGCTTGCCTGCGCCACGGTGTTGGCTGAACGTGGACATAGCGTGGATTTATTCGATGGCGCAGCCGAGATCGGTGGCCAGTTCAACATGGCTAAACAGATTCCCGGCAAGGAAGAGTTTTATGAAACGCTGCGTTATTTCAAGCGCCGCATCGAAATCACCGGTGTCTCGCTGCACCTGAATCAGCGTGCAAATGCAGAAATGCTGGCCGCAGGCAAATACGATGATGTCGTACTCGCCACTGGTGTCATACCGCGCGATCCAAAAATTCCAGGCCAGGAGTTGCCGCACGTGCTTTCCTACATCGACTTGTTGCTGCATAAGAAGCCGGTTGGTAAACGCGTCGCGGTGGTCGGCGCGGGCGGTATCGGATTTGATGTCTCTGAATACCTGGTCGACGAGGGGCATTCGCCCGCGCTGGATACGGCGATGTGGATGAAGGAATGGGGCGTTGGCGACCCGTCGGTGGTGCGCGGTGGTGTCGTGAAACCGGAGGTGACGCCTCCCGCACACCAAGTGACGTTGCTGCAACGCAAAGCCACCACGGTGGGCAAGGGCTTGGGCAAAACCACCGGCTGGATTCACCGCGCCGCACTTAAAAAGAAACGCGTGGAGATGATAGCGGGCGCCAACTACGAGGGTATCGATGCCAAAGGCCTGCATATCACTTATGGCGAAAAACGCGAGCATCCTGCATTGATCGAAGTTGATAACATCGTCCTCTGCACCGGGCAGGAATCGTTGCGCGCGTTGCAGGCACCGCTGGAGGCGGCGGGTGTAAAGGTGCATCTGGTGGGCGGTGCGTTCGAGGCGGGTGAGCTGGATGCCAAGCGCGCGATTGATCAGGCGAGTCGGCTAGCGGCGGTGCTGTAGTCCGTTCTTCCGTGTTTCGCAGTTGACTTAGTGGCTGAGGTGGCGAGCGCGCCGGTGCCTTGACGAATGCCAAACTCAAGCACTGACGCGCTTTTCCAGCCATTTTATGCTTGCAAGCCGCGCCCATGCTTGGGTTTGTCCTTAACGCACGAAGTGCTTCGCCCCCTTCTTGATTCCCGTCATATGGCCGCAGGCAAGGCAGGGCTATTCTCTCCACGATGGTATAAATTTAACCTTCACCGGGCGTGTGACCGCGCGGCGAAAGGTGCGACGAATGCGTAGCTAAACGACATCGCGCGAAATCGGCAAGAGAATATGATGCTCTTGCGCTTTTGGAGATTCAACCGATGAATGATCGCGTCACGATTGCCGTTCCACTTGCCGAGATTCGCGGCCGCAAGAAGGGGCGTTCTACGCTCAAGGGCAGACAGGTCGATCCGCGCGCGCGCGTCGAGGTCGCCGCGCTGCTGGCTGGTGGTGAAATCCGCCGCGATCTGCTGATTGAGTATCTGCATCTGATTCAGGATCAGTTCGGGCATCTCTCGGCTGCACATTTGGCAGCACTCGCGGAAACGATGAAGATCGCGCAGACCGAGGTCTATGAAGTCGCAACTTTTTATCACCACTTCGACGTTGTCAAGGAAGGTGAAGCGGTGCCCGCCGCGTTGACGGTGCGCGTTTGCGAAACACTCTCCTGCGCGATGGCTGGTGCCGACACGCTGCTCAGGAAGTTGCCAGGCATATTGGGCGAAGACGTTCGCGTAATTGCAGTACCCTGCATCGGTCGTTGTTCAGAAGCGCCCGCGGTGTGCGTGGGACACAATGCGTTCGGTGGTGCAACCGTTGAACGCGTTGCCAATGCCGTGAAGAACCAGCAAACACGCGGCGTTCCGGGCATCGATGTCAAATTTGTGGACTATGTACAGTATCAGGCGGATGGAGGCTACCAGACATACCGCGAGGTCATTGCCGGGAAGCGCAATGCGGAAAACGTACTTACCGAAATGGAGCACTCCGGTTTGCGTGGCCTGGGCGGTGCAGGATTCCCGACCGGGCGCAAATGGCGCATCGTGAAAGCGGAAACCGCACCACGTTTGATGGCGGTGAATATTGACGAGGGAGAGCCGGGGACATTCAAGGATCGCTTCTATCTCGAGCGCGATCCGCATCGCTTTCTTGAAGGCATGTTGATTGCAGCGAAGATTGTTGGCATCGACGCGATCTACATCTATCTGCGCGACGAATATCATGCGTGCCGCAATTTGCTGGAAGCAGAACTTGCCAGGTTATACGCCAGTCCACCGGGTGGTGTGAAATTACCGCTGATCGAGTTGCGTCGTGGCGCAGGTGCCTACATCTGCGGCGAAGAATCGGCGATGATTGAGTCCATTGAAGGCAGGCGCGGCATGCCGCGCCTGCGTCCACCTTACGTCGCACAAGTGGGATTGTTCAATCGTCCGACGCTCGAACATAACTTCGAAACACTCTATTGGGTGCGCGACATTCTAGAAAAAGGCGCAGCCTGGTTCGCGGATCAGGGGCGCAACGGGCGCAAAGGTCTGCGATCGTTTTCTGTCTCGGGCCGGGTGAAAAATCCGGGTGTGAAACTGGCACCCGCCGGCATCACGGCCAAAGAACTGGTCGAGGAATTCTGCGGCGGCATGTCGGATGGGCACACGTTCTATGCCTACCTGCCGGGGGGTGCGTCGGGCGGCATTCTGCCTGCCAGCATGGGCGATATACCGCTCGATTTCGATACTCTGCAGCCGCATGGCTGCTTTATTGGTTCGGCGGCCGTGGTAATTCTTTCAAATCAGGACAAGGCGCGCGATGCAGCGCTGAATTTGATGCAATTCTTCGAACATGAAAGTTGTGGGCAATGCACACCGTGTCGGGTGGGAACTGAAAAAGCGGTGCAGCTTTTGGAAGAATCGAAATGGCGAACCGGACTGCTCGAGGAACTGTCCCAGGTGATGGTGGATGCATCGATCTGCGGGTTGGGGCAGGCTGCGCCGAACCCAATTCGGTGTGTCATTAAACATTTTTCTCACGAAATTTGAGGCGACCATATGAACGCCATGAATGAACCCGTCACCCGAGCAGAAGCCGTTGAATTCACGCTCGACGGAAAAAATATTACGGCGTTCGCCGATCAAACGCTGATCGAGATCGCAGCGCAGAATGGCATCGATATTCCGCGTCTCTGCTACAAGCCGGGCTATCGTCCGGACGGCAATTGCCGCGCATGCGTGGTGGAAATCAAGGGAGAGCGGGTATTGGCCCCGTCGTGCTGTCGCCACCCCGCCAACGGCATGGAAGTGACCACCAATTCACCCCGCGCAGAAGCGTCGCAAAAGATGGTGCTTGAACTTCTCACCGCCGACGCGCCGCCGAAAGACTACAAACCGGGCGCCAACGAATTGACGATATGGGCCGAAAAACTCGGTGTCACAAAATCCCGCTTCAAACCGCGCCTGCAGCCAAATCCGGATTTTTCGCATCCCGCAATGACGGTCAATCTCGACGCATGCATCCAGTGCACGCGTTGTGTGCGCGCCTGCCGCGAAGAGCAGGTGAACGACGTGATTGGTTACGCGTTCCGTGGCGCGCAGTCGAAAATCGTATTTGATTTTGATGATCCCATGGGCATTTCCACTTGTGTGGCCTGCGGCGAATGTGTGCAGGCCTGCCCGACCGGTGCGTTGTCGCCGGCAAAGAGTGCATATCAGATTGTCGCCGACAAAACGGTCGATAGTGTCTGTCCGTATTGCGGAGTCGGTTGCCAGCTCACGTATCACGTCAAGGACAACACGATCATCCGCGTTGACGGGCGCGATGGTCCATCCAATCACAGTCGCCTCTGTGTCAAGGGGCGCTATGGATTCGATTACGCGCACCATCGTCAACGATTGACAAAACCGCTGATTCGCAAACCCGGTGTTGCCAAGACGGCAGACTTCAAGCTGGACCCGGAGAATTGGCGCGATGTGTTTCGTGAAGCCACTTGGGAAGAAGCGCTCGACCTCGCCGCAAACACACTTGCAAAAATCCGCGATACAAACGGCAACAATGCACTGGCGGGATTCGGCAGCGCCAAGGGCAGCAACGAAGAAGCCTATCTGTTTCAAAAGCTGGTGCGTATCGGCTTTGGCACCAACAATGTCGATCACTGTACGCGGCTGTGTCACGCTTCCTCCGTCGCCGCGCTGCTGGAAGGCGTGGGTTCCGGGGCGGTTTCCAATCAGGTGTCCGATGTGGCAAAAGCCGAAGTCATTTTCCTCATTGGCGCAAACCCGACATCGAACCATCCCGTCGCGGCAACATGGATAAAAAACGCCGTTAAAAACGGCGCAAAATTAATCGTTGCCGACCCGCGCGGCACCGAACTTGGCCGTCATGCATGGCGCAATTTGCGCTTCAAAGCCGACACCGATGTGGCGATGCTGAACGCGATGATTCACACCATCATTGACGAAGGTTTGGTGAATGAAGATTTCATCCGCGACCGAACCGCCAACTTTGCGGCGCTGAAGGAAAACGCGAAAAACTACAGCCCGGAAAAAATGGCACCGCTGTGCGGCATTCCGGCGGAGACGTTACGCGAAGTCGCGCGCGCATTCGCCACCTCGAAAGGTTCGATGATCCTTTGGGGCATGGGGATTTCCCAACATGTGCATGGCACCGACAACGCGCGTTGCCTCATCGCATTGACGTTGATGACAGGCCAGATCGGCCGTCCCGGCTCCGGATTGCATCCATTGCGCGGACAGAACAATGTGCAGGGTGCCTCGGACGCGGGGCTGATTCCGATGATGTTTCCCGATTACAAGCGCGTAGACAACCCGGAAGCATTCGCACGCTTTGAAAAACTTTGGAACGCGAAACTCGATCCGAAGCCAGGATTGACCGTCGTCGAAATCATGGATGCCGCCTACGACGGAAAAATCAAAGGCATGTACGTGATGGGCGAAAATCCGGCGATGTCGGACCCTGACGCCAATCATGCACGCGGCGGACTGGCGAAACTTGAAATGCTGGTGGTACAGGATATTTTCCTGACCGAAACCGCCTATCTTGCCGACGTGATTTTGCCTGCATCGGCATGGCCGGAAAAAATGGGCACCGTCACCAACACCGACCGCATGGTACAACTCGGCCGTCGGGCGCTCGATTTGCCCGGTGACGCGAGGCAGGATCTATGGATCATTCAGCAATTGGCAAGGCGTCTGGGTGTGGATTGGAATTACCAGGGTGTCGAGAGCGGCGTTGCTGCGGTATATAACGAGATGCGCACCGCGATGAACTCGATGGCCGGTATTTCCTGGGAACGATTGGAGCGCGAATCGTCGGTCACCTATCCCTGCGCGGGCGACGACGATCCCGGTCAGCCGGTGGTGTTCACCGATGATTTCCCCACACCAGACGGCCGCGCAAAATTTGTACCGGCCGACATCATCCCTGCCAATGAGCGACCCGATGCGGAATATCCATTCGTTCTCATCACCGGCCGCCAACTCGAACACTGGCACACCGGTTCGATGACGCGCCGCGCATCAGTGCTGGACGCGATCGAGCCTGAGGCAGTAGCGTCAGTGCATCCACTCGACCTCGCACAGATCGGCGCGTTGGCCGGGGACGTCATTACCGTGCAATCGCGACGCGGCACAATCTCGTTGAAAGCGCGTGCCGATGAGGGCACACCAACGGGCGCGGTGTTTATTCCCTTCGCGTTTTACGAGGCTGCGGCGAATCTTTTGACCAATCCCGCGCTCGATCCGGTCGGCAAAATCGCGGAGGTCAAATACTGCGCGGTAAAGATCAGCTGTGGAGGGCAGGTGACTGCACTGTCGAGTTACGGCGGTGGGCAGGCGTTCAGGGACGAAAGCGCGGAAGTCGGTGTGGTGAAGGAAAGCACTGCCGCATAGAGGTTTGTTCCGGCAGATGTACCGCGCGCCGGTGCCATTGAAACGATGGGATTGGCCCGAGAGTCACTAAGCACGCCATTTTCTGGTGCGAAAGCCGCATGGTTCGTTGTACTGCGGACTTCGCTGCTTATATCCTCTCCAGCACCACAAACTCCATCGCGTGAATATTTTTCTCATCAGCCTCACGCCGCTCACGGGAAATTTCGCGCCACAGATTTTTATCCAGCGACGGAAATAGTGTGTCGCCATCGGGCGAGGCATCGACCTCGGTAATGAACAGGCGATCAGCATGCGGCAGCGCCTCGGCGTAGAGTGTCGCGCCACCGATCACGAAAGCTTCAGTGTTCTGACATGCCTTGATTGCTGCATCCAGCGATGTCATGACATCTACACCTTTCGCGCGAAAAGCGGGGTTGCGGCTAACGACGATATTGTGCCGCCCGGGCAGTGGACGACCAATGGATTCAAATGTCTTCCTGCCCATGATGACCGGATGTCCCAGCGTGACCTTCTTGAAATAGGCGAAGTCGGCGGGCAGATGCCAGGGCATTTGGTTGTTGCTGCCG